>DOCS01000061.1:0-13030 GCA_003503355.1 Opitutia bacterium | reverse complement strand
ATCTTATCACCTTCGAGTGCGGTGAGTTGATAGAGGCGGAGTTCGAGGATGGCGTTCGTCTGAATTTCAGAGAGCGGATACTTGGCCATCAAGTTACGCTTTGCTTCGTCGCGGCTGCTGGAGGCGCGAATAATCTTAACAAAATCGTCGATGTGCTCGAGGGCGATCTTGAAGCCTTCGAGGATATGCGCACGCGCCTCTGCCTTGCGCAGTTTGAACTGGGTGCGGCGATAGATGACCTCGCGGCGGTGATCGATGTAGCAACCGAGCATTTCCTTGATGTTCATCTGCTTCGGGCGACGGTTGTCGAGTGCGAGCAGAATGACGCCGAAGGAGCTTTCAAGGGCGGTGCTTTTGTAGAGCTGATTGATGATGACGCGAGGAATAGCGCCACGCTTGAGCTCGATGACGATACGTGTTGTCTCGGTGGACTCGTCGCGTAGATCGGAGATCCCGTCGATGGCCTTATCGGTGATGAGCTCTGCGATGCGCATCACCAGGGAGGCGCGGTTCACATTGTAAGGAATCGCAGAGATGATGACTTCTTCTTTGCCCTTGGTCTCGACGACTTCAGCAATACCACGTGTGCGGACGATGCCGCGACCAGTGCGGAGGTAGCTCTGGATACCGGCGGTGCCGTGCACGTAGCCGCCACCCGGAAAGTCTGGACCAGGGATGATATCGATCAGCTCATCAAGGCTGATATTTGGATTGTCGATGATCGCGCAGGCACCGTCGATGATCTCTTCCAAATTGTGTGGCGGAATGTTGGTGGTCATGCCGACCGCAATGCCGGTGGAGCCATTCATCAACAAATTCGGTAATGCTGCCGGCAGGACGGATGGCTCGGTGGTGCTTTCCTTATAATTGGGCACGAAATCGACGGTATCTTCGTCGATATTCTTGAGCATGTCTTCGGCGATTGCTTCGAGTTTACACTCGGTGTAACGATACGCAGCAGGGGGGTCGCCATCGATCGAACCAAAGTTACCTTGCGGCTTGATCAGCGGATAGCGCATCACCCATTTTTGGGCGAGGCGTACGAGTGTGTCGTAAACGGAAGAATCACCGTGGGGGTGGTAGTTCTTTAGGACTTCCCCGACAACACCGGCGCACTTATCGAAATTGCGGTTATGGAGGAGGCCTTCGCGAAGCATTGCGTAAAGAATGCGGCGTTGTACGGGTTTGAAACCATCACGGGCGTCGGGCAATGCACGGCTAATAATGACAGACATCGAGTAGTCGATATATGCGGTCTGCATAATATCGATGATCGATGTGGGTTCCGCGCGATCGGCGTCGTTTGGAATTTCTGGTGGTAATTCTGGTGGGAGTTCTTCGGACATGTTCTAAAAAGTAAAAAAGTTTGAATGCGAAACAGTGGAAAGGTCGGGAGTATGAAGAAGCTAATAAATTGAATATTTTCTTCTTTGTTACTTTAATACCTTCACACTCTGAATGCTTTAGACGTCTAAGTATGAAACATTCAGTGCATTGTCTTCAATGAATGCACGGCGGGAAGGAACATCCTCACCCATCAGCATCGAGAAAATGCCGTCGGCCACGGCGGCATCGGCGATTTCGACCTTGAGCAGGTTACGTGTCTTCGGGTCCATCGTCGTTTCGAAGAGTTGCTTCGGATTCATTTCTCCGAGACCTTTGTATCGTTGGATACTCAGGCCACGGCGACCAATTGCGCGAATGTTTTCGATGAGCTCGATGATGGAGTTCAGCTCAATGATGTTCTCCTTCTTTGCATCGCCCTTGTTTTCGATCAAGTTGTAGCGTGCTTCGTCAGTCTTGCTGAACGTGTTTACGTCCATGCCAGCATCTGCGAGCTCGCGTAGGAGCTTAGTCATTTCAGTCGATTCGTAGATCTCGTGCAGCGAAATGCGTTGCTGTACGGTGACACCAGATTCGTTTTGAACTTCGCGGTTCAAGGTGTCGCTGGCATCGGCGTCGACGAGTCCGAATTCCGCGTGGAAGGCGGCGCGTTCGTCGTCGTTGCTTAGGTAGCGGAAAACTTCGTTGTTTCCAGTCCGGATGCGAGCGATATAGCGTGGCAGTTCATGGGTCTCAGCATTATGCTGATCGAGGTAAGTTGCAAACTCGCAACCGTAGCGTGTCACGCCGCGGCCGACGATCTCCATACGAGACAAGATGTGAACGACCCGTTCGATCGTTGCGCTGTCAAGATCCTGATTGTCGCGAAGGCGTATGAAATTCACATCCTCGGTGCCAAGTTCGAGCAAGATGCGGTTGAGCTGTGCATCGTTGTCAATGTATTGCTCGCGACGCTTGCGCTTGATCTTGTACAGTGGCGGTTGGGCGATGTAAACGTAGCCGGCTTCGATCAGTCCGCGCATTTGGCGGAAGATGAAGGTCAAGAGTAGGGTTAGGATGTGTGCGCCGTCGACGTCCGCATCGGTCATCAAGATGATCTTGTGGTAGCGCGCTTTAGATGCGTCAAATGCGCCGTCGCCCTCATGGTCGCCGATGCCGGTACCTAGCGCAGTGATCAGGCTGCGGATTTCGTTATTATTGAGTACCTTGTCGAGGCGCGCTTTTTCAACGTTGAGCAACTTGCCGCGAATCGGCAGGATTGCTTGTGTGGCGCGGTCGCGACCTTGTTTAGCCGAACCACCCGCGGAATCACCCTCCACAATATAGAGCTCCGATACGGCTGGATCTTTCGAGGAGCAATCGGCTAGTTTGCCAGGAAGACCGCCGCTAGAAAGCGCGCCCTTGCGCACGGTTTCTCGGGCTTTACGGGCCGCTTCGCGCGCACGTGATGCGTGCAGGCACTTTTCAATCAGGCGTTTGGCAGTCTGTGGATTCGTTTCGAAGTAATACTTCAATTGCTCGCCGGTGATCTTTTGCACGATGCCGTCGACTTCACTGTTGGAAAGCTTCGTCTTCGTTTGACCTTCGAAGCGTGGTTCAGGGACCTTCACGGAGATGACCGCCGTCAAACCTTCGCGTGTGTCATCACCGCTGAGGCTCGGATCCTTATCCTTGATCATGTTGTTTTGCTTTGCATAAGCATTCACAACACGTGTCAGAGCGGTACGAAAGCCTGAGAGGTGTGTGCCACCTTCGACGTTGTGGATCGAGTTTGCGTAGGCGTAAATTTGATCGTTGTAGCTGTCGTTATATTGCAGCGCGATATCGACGACGATGTTGGCGTCGAGGTCGGGGTTTGGCGTGGGTGCTTCACCATGAAAGCTGATCGGCTCTTCGTGAACCACGTTTTTGTTCTCGTTCAGAAACTTAACGTATTCGGAGATGCCCTCCTTAAAGATGAAAGTATGCGTCTTGTTAATACGCTCATCAACGAAAGAGATCCTGATGCCAGGGTTTAGGAAGGCGAGTTCACGCAGACGTTTTGCGAGCAACTCGAATTTGAAATCACGAGTGGTTTCGAAAATTTCAGGGTCGGGGAAGAATGCGATCCGCGTGCCGTTACGCTTGGTGTCACCGATGATTTTCATCTTCGAGGTGGTGACACCGCGGGAAAACTCCATTTTGTGGACCTTGCCTTCGCGGCGCACTTCGACTTCGAACCATTCCGAGACGGCGTTCACGCACTTAGCGCCGACGCCGTGGAGACCTCCAGAGACTTGATAGGCACCTTTGCCAAACTTGCCACCCGCGTGCAGATTGGTCATCACGAGCTCGAGGGCGGGGATGTTGTATTTGGGGTGGATATCGACTGGGATGCCGCGACCATCGTCCTCTACCGAGCAAGAGCCGTCATTATGAATGCTGACGGTGATTTGAGAGCAGTAGCCAGCGAGGGCTTCGTCGATCGAGTTGTCGACGATTTCAAAAACACAGTGGTGGAGGCCGCGTTCGTTGGTGTCGCCGATGTACATGTCGGGGCGTTTGCGGACACCTTCGAGACCTTCGAGCTTCTGGATTTTGGAAGAGTCATAGACGTCATTGTCGGCGTCTTTGGTGACAACATCTAGGGGTAATTCAGCGTTCAAATCTTCAGGCTTATCTTGTTCTGGCATAAGCGAAAATTTGTACCTGTGATAGCACTGGGTTGCCATCAAAAAGTAACATCTTAACGCTTTTTTTTATGCCGTTTAAGATTGTGAATGTGAGTGTCTTACGTCGCTTCAGGATGTGAACGAGGCGCGGTGTTAAGATTCAAGTTTACTTCTTGAGTCAAGAGCCTAAGATAATGCCTGTGAAACTATCCCATAAGCTAGAGTATGCTTGCCGTGTTTTGGCTCAGTTAGCCCGTACCCACGGGCAAGAGAAATTGGCTCATATTGACGAATTGGCGGAGGCTGAAAAAATCCCGGCCAACTATCTGGTTCAGATCCTGAATGAGCTGCGTGGGGCAGGGTTGATTATCAGTAAGCGCGGGAAGCAGGGGGGCTATGCGTTGTCTCGGGGGCCTGAGCGCATTCGTTTGGACGAGATCGTGGCTGCAGTGGAAAACGATCTGTTAGAGCGCAATTTCGAACAGAGCGGTCATTCTGGGGAACGCGTCGCGAGTATTTGGAGCGATATCGGGGTCGAATTCGAGAAGAAGGTTAGTAGCTACACGCTGGAAGCCTTTGTGGTCGAGGATACCAGTGCTATGTATTACATTTAATTTAGCTGAGCTAAATTAAATGCAGCGGGCAGGTAGGGGGCATCGCTAGCTCGAATGTTGTTCGGCAAACCGCCTTTAACTGTTTACACCTTCACCAGCTAAACTGGCGCTGCTATTTTAGAAGCTCCAGAACATCGGTACCACGGTGACGGTGACGATGAAGCAAATGATGTTTAGCGGCAGGCCGACTTTTGTGAAGTCGAAGAATTTGTATCCGCCGACACCATACACGTAGGTGTTGGTTTGGTAGCCAATTGGAGTGGCAAAACTGGCGGAGGCAGCGATGCAGCTCGCCACCACAAATGGGCGCGGATCGATGCCGAGTGTCGCGGCAATGCCAAGTGCGATCGGCACCATCAGAGCGACAGCGGCATTGTTTGACAGGAATTCAGTGAAGGTGGAGGTGATGATGTAGATGAACGCGAGCATCATCACGTTTTGCAGATGCTCCGGAGCGATGGTTTTGACCAGGTTGATCATGTTCTCGGCGATCAATAGGCTGGCACCAGTTGAGTCCATTGCTTGGCCGAGTGCGAGCATGCCGAAGATGATCATGAGGATGCTCCATTCGACCGATGCATATGCATCTTTGGGTTTTACGCAGTTGGTCAGCATCAAAATCGCCACGCCTAACGCGACAGCCGCGACGATGGGCACGAGGTTGAGGGTCGCGAGTGTGACAATGCTCACAGTCAGTGTGATGGCTATTGGCATCTTCGCACGCACACTTCTGGCTGGTAAGCGGGGCCGGTCGAGCAGGATGATTTCATCGCTGTTGGTCAATGAGTTGATCGCCTTGGTTGAGCCCATCATCAGAAGGGTGTCGCCTTCTTGTAGATGCAGGCTAGCGAGGCGTTCACGTTGATTGTGCCCTTTGCGGTGTACGGCGACGACCACCATACGGAAGCGTTGGCGGAAGTTGATTTCGCCGAGTGTTTTACCTGCGATTGATGCGTGCGGTGCGACGACACCTTCAACAATCGCGCCCTCGTCGACCGCGATAGTTTCGAGGCCTTCTGAAAGTTCGTCCGGGAGAGAGATGCCTTTGATTGAATGCGCTTCAGCCACGCCGGAAGGACGGCAGGCCATGACGAGTCGGTCGCCTGTCTGAAAGGTTGTTTCACGCGGATCGCCAGGCACGGCGACACCTTGGCGGACGATCTCGAGCAGGCGGATGCCACGCCCTTTCAGTAAGCCACTGTCGAGTGCGGTCTGTCCGTTGAGATCCGAGCCAGGGCGGACGAAGGCCTCGGTCATGAATTCTTTGCGTTCCTCGTCGCTGAGGATCGAGGTTAGGGTCTCGCGGTGTGGGAGTAGCTTGTTGCCGAAAAGCACTAGGTAGAGTGCTCCGAATGCGAGAATGGGGAGGCCGACAGCAGCCAGTTCAAACATACCAATCGGTGCGTGGCCGGAGTCGCGCAAGATCCCGCTGGCGAGTAGGTTCGTACTGGTCCCTAGCAGGGTGCAGGTGCCACCGAAAATCGAAGCGTAGGAAAGTGGGATCAGTAGCTTGGAGGAGGCGATGCCCATTTCACGCGAAAGTGTGAGAATGACGGGCATCAGCACGATGACCACTGGCGTGTTGTTGATGAATGCCGAAACGGCTGCGACGCCGATCACCATGATGAAGATAAAACTTTTGTAGGGTAATTTAACCAGACGGCGCAGGTAGGAGGTGATCAAATCAATCGCACCTGTGCGTTCCAAGGCGCCGCTGACGATAAACATTCCCGCAATGGTCAGGGGGGCCGAGTTGCCGAAGACGCCCAGAATGTTTTCCAGTGTGGGTAGCTCGGTACTACCGCTGATCATACTTACAAAGATTAAAACGCCAAAGACAGTGATGGCGGTCAGATCGGCTGAAATGCGCTCCCAGATGAAACTGACGATCGCAAAACAAAGCAGCGAAAAGACAAATATGATTTCCCAGGTCATTGTTTCGAGGTACCTTAGGCTAGTGAGTTGGGTGCTTGGTTTGTAGGAGGATCATCTTGTTCTTCACTTTTCGCCCAAAGGTAGAAGGAGATGGCCAGAATAGTCAGTGAAAACCCCATATTCACCACTTTCATAATGATGCCACCGATGATCTGATCGTTCAAGGGGTCGAGGTTAATAATGCGTGGTGCCCACGCGTAGGTCGGATAGATGGATTCGCCGGCGAAGGTCAAAAAAGCAAACACCGGCAGTTGGCCGACCATGAGTAAGAAGATTGCAAGCATGCGTAAGCCATAGCTCTGGCGAGGTACGCGCAATGAAGTGGTGAGGTAGGGCCACAGCATCAACAGCCCGAGCGAAAACATCGTCCAATGCTCTAACACATGGATTCGTTTGTCATGGAGAGCCGCCTCATAGAGCGCGGGAATGTGCCATACCGTGTAGACGAAGGTGAATAACAAGCCGCCGCAGGCGGGGTGCGTGAGCACGATCATTGTCTTGTGTAAGATCTTGGGTTTGAGCAGCCAATCAATCAACCATGGTGGCGTGCCAAAGATGAAAAGGACCGGACTAAAATAAATCAGCAGCATATGCTGAGTCATGTGCGCACAAAAGAGGAACTGTTCTCCAATCTGGTCAAGAGGTGAGCCGACGGCTAAGTAGACGATAATCAAGCCCAAGTAAAATAGCACCACCTGTCCACGCGGAAAGGGAGCGCCCGGAGCGAGGCGTTCACGCAGCGGACCGGTTCCAAGTGCATAGAGCCAGCCGACCAGCAATAGGGTGATCAATAATAGGGGCTCGGTATGCCAGTGAAGTTGCATAGTGTGAATGATAGCGAAGCTGCAGCTCCTGTATATGAGAAAATAGAAAGAATGACTGAGAGCAAAAAAAAGGACGACAGTAACCTGTCGTCCTTAAAATTCTTAATTATAGTGTAGCGTTAGAATGCTGTAATGGCTTCGAAGTCAACAAAGCCGCGGTCCATAATAAACATTAGGGCAATGACTGTCCCCGTGGCAATCGCGAGGCCAGTGCCAAATGCAAGCGTCAACAGTAAGCGGTCATAGATCAAGTGCATGAACCATGCGATGACACTGATAAATTTGAACAATGATAACCCAATCAGAACCGAAAAGATGATGGCCTCGTTGAATGGTAGGTAGACGAGTACAAGTTCGATCCCGGTAATTGCAGCGAGAACGAGCGCTAAATTAATAAAAGCGTGAAACTTTTGCTCTTCGCCACTGTGATCAGCGTGTGTTGCGGTGTGTGCTTCAGACATGGTAAGTATTAAATGAATTCAATCAGGTAGATCGCGGTGAAGATGATGATCCAGACGATATCAACAAAGTGCCAGTAAAGACCAGCGACTTCGACATCTATGGCACTCTCATGTGGATCCATCTTGCCGGTAAAGGAGTAAAAATACATGCAGGTCAGCCAGAACAAACCGATCGCGACGTGTACCCCGTGTGTACCGGTCAGCATGAAAAAGGTAGAACCGAAGGTCCCGCTTTTAAGTGTCAGTCCTTCATGTACAAATTCAGTGAACTCGTAGACTTGGCAGCCAAGAAAGATGAGTCCGAAGAAAATCACGCCGATAGTGTTGCGACGGAAGCTCTTTATATCGCACTTGTGCATCGCGGAGACCGCTAGTGCCATCAAAAACGAACTCATCAACAGGATGAAAGTCGAGAAGGATGTGAGTTCTAGGCTGAAGAGGGAAGTTGGATCAAACGACTCTGGATATAGCTTACGATATATCAGGTGCGTGGATATCATGGTGCCGAAGAACATGCAGTCGGAACCAAGAAACAACCACATGAATAGTTTCTTGTTATCGACCATCAGGTTGTGATGGCTGTCATTGTGGGCTGGTGTGGCGTCACTCATTTTTTTGAAAATCTTAAATGCTGGAAAATTGAAAGCGATCGCTTAGATCTTGTCTTCCTTTGGGTGGAGGTGATAACCGCCTGGGCCTTCAACTGCCCAGAGAGTCGAGCCGAGCGTGATGAGCACGAGGCCGCCGATTGTGACGTAGCCCATGTAAGGGACGCCGGCTTGCATCAAGCAAAGCCCGAGTCCTAGTGGCACGAACCCAACGGATGCAACAAGAGGCATCCAAGACTGGCTTGGCATGTGAATGCCGTGGCTGGCTTCGTCTAAGAATGTAATCTTACGATTTTCGGCGCCATGCTTATGTTCCCACAGTGCATCGCGAGCCGGTATGATCGGTGTGTTTGCGAAATTGTAGACTCGAGGAGGGGAGGTCGTCGCCCATTCCAGTGTGCGCGCGTCCCAAGGGTCGTTGCCGGCTGGTTTGCCCTTCGTCATGAGCAAGATGATGTCGATGACGAATAGCAAGATCGCAAAACCTAGGATGAATGCGCCGATAGAGCAGACCATGTTGTAACTATCCCATCCGAACCCGGAAAGGTAAGTGTGTGTACGTCGCGGCATACCGATCAAGCCCAGGAAGTGCATAGGGAAGAACGTGACGTTCAATCCGATGGTTGCGAAGATGGCTACCCAGGTGCTGAGGTTGCCTGCCCACATCTTGCCAAGCATCTTTGGTAGCCAGAAATAAAGGCCACTAATTGATGCCAACAAAATGCCGCCGATCGCCACATAGTGGAAGTGGGCGATCACAAAATAGCTGTCCTGCTGCTGGGCGTCGGCTGGTGCCGCGGAGTGCATGATGCCAGAGAACCCGCCCATCATGAACATCCAAATAAAGCCTATGCTAAAAATCATTGGTGCATTGAAACGGACACGACCGCCCCAGAGTGTGCCGATCCAGTTGAAAATTTTGACGCCCGTTGGCACCGCAATCGCCATGGTTAGCAGCGAGAATGCTGCTGTCGCCACTTTGCCGAGTCCGGTGGTGAACATGTGGTGTGACCACACTGCGAATCCTAGGAAGCCGATCACTGCACCGGAGAACACCACGATCGAGTAGCCAAACAATGGCTTCTTGGAGAACGTCGGGAGTACTTCAGAGACGATGCCCATTGCAGGAAGTACAAGAATGTACACCTCCGGGTGGCCAAAGATCCAGAATAAGTGCTGCCACAAGATCGGCTGGCCACCATCTTCGACTTGGAAGAAGCTGGTGTCAAAGACCCGGTCAAACATTAGCTGACCTAGGGCAATGGTGATTGCTGGGAAAGCGAAAACGATTAGCAAGGAGACGATCAGTGTCATCCAAGTGAAAACCGGAAGGCGCATCATCTTCATGCCTGGAGCGCGCATATTGATAATGGTTGCGATGAAATTCATCGAAGCACTCAACGAAGCGATGCCTAGGATTTGTAGGCCCATGATCCAGAAGTCTGTGCCTATTCCAGTGAATTGGCGTTCGGTCAGCGGCGCATAGCCAAACCAACCCATGCCCGGGACGAAGTCTGTCATACCAGCGGTGGGGCCAGATGCAGTAAACCAGCCGAGCTCGCCGAAGGCTTGCATCAGCCAGCTGAAGTTCAATACCAGCGCCCCTGCGACAAAGGACCAAAGACTAAAGCTGTTGATGCGGGGGAAGGCGACGTCACGTGCGCCAATTTGCAGGGGCACGAGAAAGTTGAAGAACGCCGCATTTAATGGCATGACCGCGAGGAAAATCATCGTGGTGCCGTGCATCGTGAACAACTGGTTGTAGCGTTGCGCTGAGACCAGATCATTTTCGGGGACGATCAGCTGTGCCCGAATGATCAGTGCTTCGAGACCACCGACCAGTAGGAAGAAGAGTGCAATCGCACCATACATGATGCCGATCTTCTTATGGTCCACGGTTGTGAGCCAGTCGATGAGGACACTCTTGCTGTGGTCGGGGCGGGTGAGCCCCAGATTGCTTTTCTCGGGCTTAAGCTCGTGATCGGCGTGAGTTGCGGGTGCGGTTGGTTCTGTAAGCGTGCTGCTCATGGTAGATGTCTACTTGAGGGTTTGCAGGTAAAGGGAGATTTTGCGGATTTCGTCGTCGGTAAGCAGTTCATCAAGTTCACCGATGCCACCACCATTGGCTTTCCACATCAGGTTACCTGGTTTGACCACATCGGGTTCTTTAATCCACTTGAAGAAGTTTTCGTACTGTTGCTCAACATCAACTGAGCCGTCTTCGGCCCGATGATTTAGCCAGCCAGCTGCTAATGATAAGCGTGAGGCTACTTTGGTGAGATTTGGGCCAGCGACGCCGAGGGCGCGTGGGTTGCCGTTGACGGCGTGGCAAGTCGCACACTTTCCGCGATCCATGAACAACTTAAGGCCCTCATGGGCATCGCCGGTCAGTTTCTGCGGATTTTGTTCATTGCTTTCGTACCATTGGTCCCAATCCATATCGTCGGGTGCTTTGTGGCCCGTTTTTATTTCGGAGACCCATGTTGCAAACTCATCGTCGCCTACGACAGTCGCGCGGAACAGCATGCGGGCGTGGGAATCGCCACAGAATTCAGCGCATTGGCCATAGTAGTAATCGTGAATCTCGTCTTGCAGATACTGTGCGTAAGCAGCGCGTTGTTTCTCATCGCTTCCAGTCGTACCGTTTTTATCCTGCCAGTCTTCGAAAGAGTCACCGGCTTGAATCCACATGCCGTTGGCACGACCTGGAATCAAGTCTACCTTACCCGCAATCCGTGGCAGCCAGAAAGAATGAATCACATCCTTTGAGCGCAGTTCCAAGCGAATGGCCTTACCTGCGGGGATGATCATCTCATTCGCCGAGGTGATACCAAGCTGGGGATAGTCGAATCCCCACCACCATTGATAACCTTCGACCCGAATGGTTAAAGGGCTGTCTTTTTCGGCGTCGGCAAGGCCTTCGCCTTCGTACCAATTTCCGAGCTTACTCACTTCGGTCACAGGGAAATCATGCGTATACCAGATCGCCTTGAGCGTAGGTACAGCCACGATCACGAGCAGTAGGATGGATGCGCCGATCAGACCGATTTCAACCAACGGATTGCCGTGACCCTGTGCAGGCAGCGGGCGATCGTCGTTTTCACGTTCACGGAACATGACCGTAGCGTAAAGAAAGACACCACCAACAATCACGAAGATGAAACCCGTCACCCACACGGTTACCATGAACAGGTCGTATTGTGTCTCAGCAATCGGACCCTTGGTGTCGAAAGTCGACATACGGGTATTTAGATCGCAACCGCCTAAGAAGGCGATGGCGACAAGCGATGATGCGAGTGCGATAAGTCGGCTGAGGCCGCTGGGGGCGTGCTTCACGGGCAGTAAGTGGTAGTTAGTGGTAAAAAGGAGGAAATTGATTGGAGAATCAAAAACATGGATTAAAGATGCGAAATGGAACTGACAAGATAATCTTCTCAACACGGGCGCAATCAGTGTGCCTATCCGTGTTTTTATTCATGCGATTATCTAACTTGTGGGCTTAAAACCATTGGTAAAGGAAGCAGTAGACCAGCACCCCTGTGACTGAAACATAGTACCAGATGGGGAAGGTCCAGCGTGCCCAAGCGCGATGTCTTTCACGCTTTCCTTTAATTGCCAGAGTTAGAGTGGTGAGTACGAGTGGTACAATCGCTATAGCCAGGATGATGTGCGAGATCAGCATGACATAGTAAAAAGTCCGCCATGCGCCGTCTCCTGCAAATGGTGTGTGTACCCCTTGTACCAGGTACTTATGTAAGAGATAAAATACCAAAAAAACTACAGAGACACAGAACGCACTAAGCATGCAACTGCGGTGCGCCTTTTCACGCCCGCTTTTGATACAAAGGAATCCAGCCGTGAGTAGCACTGTGGCGATTCCGTTTAGTACGGCGTTAACAGTCGGAAGAGCTTCTGTGAATGTCATAGGAATCTTGAAGTTGAAGGTTGCGATTTGGTGCTTGTTATAAGCAATGGTTGCTTACAACAGCCACAGGTCTAATACTAGAGGTACCAGCAAGGCTGGTAGGTAAAAGATCGATGCAAAAAACAGTTTGCGAGCTGCTGCGGTGCGATCGCTCTCTCTTAAAAAGGCAATCGAAGGACGTAGGATATAGACACCTGCAGCGATGGCAATGGTCCCGTAGATCCAAGTTGCATAACCTAAAATTACCGGCAGCAGCGTGCTCACGATGAGAGCAATGCAATATAAGAATGCTTGAACGGCGACTTTTCGGCCGTTGCTATCGGCGTTGGATAACATGACAAATCCACCTTGTGCGTAGTCCTTGCGATGTGTCCATGCAATCGCGAAAAAGTGTGGCATTTGCCATAAAAATAGAATCGCAAATAGAATCCAGCCGAGCGTGCTAATGCGGCCCTCGGCAGCGGCCCAACCGATCAATGGCGGAAGCGCGCCAGGGATTGCACCGATTAGGGTATTCCAAGTTGTGAAGCGCTTGAGAGGGGTGTAGAGCAGGACGTAGGATGCGACGGTTGCGGCTGTTAATGAGCCGGCGAGGAGGTTGGCGCCTTTGTAGAGCAAGAAGCAGCCAATAAAGCTCAGGATGAGACCATAGAGTAAGGCATGCTGCG
>DOCS01000145.1:2942-8005 GCA_003503355.1 Opitutia bacterium | reverse complement strand
TAGCGGCACCGCCGTCGATGGCGACAATGTTGAATTCGGGGCTTTCTGGCATGGTTGAGAAATAAATGCTAAAAATGTAATAGCTGAAAGGAAGAAATCGCGACTAGGTCGGATTCGTGGCTGTGTCGGCGTCTTGGGGGTGTAACCGCTTTCGCGCGACAGGGGCGCACTGACTCCTGAGGAGACGCACCGCTCTGTGATGCAAACGCAGTTGGATCTCGCCCATCCCGCTGACGGGATTCAAGGCACAAAGGCGCAAAGCCCCCGAAGCAGAATCTTTGTGTCGTGGTGCCTTGGTGAGAGCCTGTTCGCGGTGGTCTGCAGTGGCTTGTCGGCGTAACTGCGGTCGTGCTGCGGCTTGTAGCATGATGGCGACAGCCGTGGTAATCGCCTATGAGCGAACTTTCGATTCCGCTGTTGGCTGGACCAGATGCACGTCGCGTTGCGGGAAGGGGATGTTGATCTTGGCGGCTTCGAGGGCACGAAAGACTGCCAGGTTTAAGGCGTAGCGGGTGCGGTGGTAGGCGGTGGTCGGCACCCACACACGGTAGCCGATGTTGATCGCGGAGTCGCCGAAGGCATCGATGCCGACGTCGGGCGTCCGGTCGGGGGCGATGCCCTCGACGGTTTGCACGGCTTCAGTGATGCAGCGGATCGCGGCTTCTGGATCGGCGCTGTACTCGATTCCGACCACGGCTTCGACAATGCTGTAATCGTACGAGTTGGTGAAGATTTCGCCGAGCACGTTGCGGTTCGGGATCGTGATGCGTTCTTCGTCTTCGTTAACCAACTGTGTGTTTCCCAGGTTCACGCAGTCCACTAGGCCGGACAGGCCATTCAGTGTGAGGGTGTCGCCGACTTTAAACGGGCGAGTGATGATGAGGACGATACCGGCGCCGTAATTGGAGACGGGGCCTTGTACGGCGAGGCTGAGGCCGAAGGCGCTGGCGCCCAGTAGGGCGATGAACGGGGTGATCTCGATTTCCAGTTTGCTGAGTGCCATGATCGTGGCGAAGCCGACGACCACGATTTTTGCAAAACCGGCGAAAAACCGTGCGAGGGTCACGTCGATCGCGCGCTTGTCGCAGAGCTTGACGATTAAATTAGCGATGCGCTTGGCCAGCCAGCAGCCGAGGACAATAATAATGATCGCGGCCAACAGGCCGGCACCTTTTTCCGCGAGCCAGACCATTAGATTGTTTTTGAGCTCATCCAGTTGCTGTAGTTCTTTGTCGATCATGAGCGAGAATGAAAGCTGTTCCACGTCGAGCGACAAGGCTTGATTTGGCCAGTCGACTCGCGAGGGCGCAATCGCTGTAGCGGTTGCGCTGCGGAGTGTCGTATGGCAGCGTTTTACGAGCTCAATTGTCGAGTCCCGAGCACCAGTCGTCGGAGGTTCGCAAGGCTTGCGGGGTGTGTCCGGCTACGCGTAGCTCACGCAGGCTCAGGGAGCCGTGTCGCTTGGCCAGTCGTTGCCCGCTGCTATCGCAGAGCAGGGGGGTGTGGTAGAAATTCGGAGGGTGCAGACCCAGAGCTTCGTAAATCAGCAGTTGGCGGGCGGTCGAGATCAGCAGGTCTTGGCCGCGGACGACTTCGGTGATGCCCATCGCGGCATCGTCGACCACCACCGCGAGTTCATAGGCGGGGAGCCCGTCCTTGCGCCAGACGATGAAATCGCCGAAGTCGCGCAGGCAGTCGAAGGCGCAGGGGCCGAGGTTGCGGTCGTCGAACGCTATCCTGCGGTCGCTGGGCACGCGAAAGCGCCAATTCGTGTGGCCGGGCGTCTGGGCGACTTTGCCGGTTCCCAGCGGCGGGCGCAGATGTTCGGGGTAAATGGTGTCGCTATTTGTCTCGTCGTTGTGCGGCGCCTGGGTGGCCCACGCGACATCTTTGCGCGATTTGTTGCAGGGGTAAATATAGCCGGCGTCTTTGAGATGTTTCCATGCATCGAGAAAGCGTGGCAGCCGTTCGCTTTGATGATAAGGTGTGAATCGGCCGCCTACATCGGGCCCTTCGTCCCAAACGCAGCCGAACCAGCGCAGGTCTTCGAGTGCGGCTGCGGTGTATTTCGGCTTGCAGCGCTGGGGGTCGAGGTCCTCGTTGCGGTACACCAGTTGGCCGCCGGCCTCGCGGGCGCGCTCCATCGCGATCCAAAAGGTGCGTGCATGGCCGAGGTGCAAATAACCGGTCGGGGTTGGGGCGATGCGGCCTCGGTAGGGCGATTTCATGCGATCTAATAAACCCTCGACTGCGCCTTGGGGCAAGCTGTTCTTGGCCGTGGTTTGAGGGGCGCGATTGTTGTGATGCGGATGGAATTGTGGAGATGTGCGGTGCTCCGGTGCTTACTTGAGCCAGGCTTTCCAGTCATCGCGGTAGGTGTCGATATTGCGCCGGTCGACAAGGCGCGGTGAACTGATAGTTGTCGGAGCTTCGGGTGCGATGTCTTTGTGGAGCTTGTTGATGAGGGCGGTCGCACTGGAATACCCCCAGTTGTAATATGGATGTACGACCAGCGCGCTGACGTAGCCTTGGTCAATGTACATAAAAGCGGAGGGGGACGACTGTACGGCGACGCAGGCGAGTGCGCCGGCTTTCCATGGTAGGGCCGGCATGCCGAGCAGGGGCCAGTCACCGAGAAACAGCCAGCCTTTGATCAGATGGTTGCGGTCGGCTATTTGAGTGGCGCGAATGGTTGCAATCGCCGCAGGATAATTGGGCGCGCAGTGCACGATTTTTTGGATGCGGCGGTGTCCCAGGACCGTGCGTGCGCCTTCGAGTCGGTCGCGCATCCTTGAATCTGGGGCGTGGTTGATGAGGATGGCCACTCGACCTTTGGTCGGGAGTTTATTGAGGATGGCCTGCGCTGCCAGGCGGCCAGCTTTGACTTCGTCCGCGACCATCGCTGACAGGGGGTGAATTCCTTCGATTTGGTGTTCAAAGAAAACCACTTCTTGGCCTTGTTGTTGGGCAAATTCGATGGCGGGGCGAATGTTTTCAGGTTCGGCGGGGCTGATGAGAAAGCCGTCTGCGTTTTCGATGAAGAGTTCGGCGAGGGCCGCGGTTTGGCTGTCGCCTTGTTCGAGGCTTGGAGTCAGGCTGAGCACTTCGACGTCGATGGAATGCTGCTCGTTGAGTGCGCGAGCGGCATCCTGCGCGCCACGTTGAGTGGCCTGGTAAATGGCATCGCTCTGATTGCAGCCAACGACCCCGATTCGATATTCACCGAGGATTTCACGGTTTTGGGCGTGCGCAGTTAATCCTGCTAGTGCAGCGACTGCAATTATAGCTAGTTGATGGTGAACGGCTGAAACGCGGGGAAACATATGTAAGATGAAATGGGTAGACAGGAACTAATGATAGATGGCGTCAAAGACACAAAAGTTTTTTCAGTGGATCTGGCGGCCAGTCCTTTCTTGCTTTATATCGGGGGCGTCATTTATGATGTTCATTAGTTCTACTTATGTTTTGCCTGTTATGAAAGTTGACCATCCGTATGCCCATCGTCGTGCTTGTCTTAAAATCGTGTTTAGTCTGCTGACTGTTTGGTTCGCTGTTAGCTTTGGCTGCGGCATTCTTTTTCGCGAATGGCTGGATGCGAACGCGCCCCAAGTCGGTAATGCGCCCTTCGGTTTCTGGATGGCACAGCAAGGCTCGATTCTCTGCTTTGTCCTGTTGTTGGTCATCTATGCGGTGCTGATGAACCGTCTCGACGCCAAGCATGGCTACACTGAGGGAAAATAATTGGAGTAAACGATGACGCAAGATAACCTGAATTTCATTTTTATTGGCATTTCCTTCGCCCTGTACGTGGGCATCGCGATTAAATCACGCGCTGGTTCGACAGAGGAATACTACACCGCGGGTGGGGGAGTTTCGCCGCTCGCCAACGGCATGGCTACCGCCGCCGACTGGATGTCCGCGGCGACATTTATTTCGATGGCCGGCACGGTGGCGCTGAGCGGCTATGATGCCTCGCGCTTCCTGATGGGCTGGACCGGCGGCTTCGTGCTACTGACCATCCTAATGGTGCCGTATTTGCGTAAATTTGGTAAGGCGACGGTACCTGACTTTGTCGGTGATCGGTATTACTCGAAGCTGGCTCGCGCCGTCGCGGTGGGGTGTGCGATCTTTATCTGCATGACTTACATTATGGGGCAGATGCGTGGTGTGGGCGTGGTCTTCTCGCAGCTTTTTGGTATCAGTATTACCTCGGGCGTCATCATCGGTGGAACGATTGTCTTTTTCTATGCCGGCCTCGGTGGTATGAAGGGGATCACGTACACGCAGGTGGCTCAGTATTCGGTAATGGCCTTTGCTTATACGATTCCGGCGATCTTTATCGCGATGGCATTGACGGGTAACGTCATTCCGCAACTTGGTTTGATTGGTAACTATACGGCCGATGCTGAGGTCGTTCCGTTTTTTCAGAAGTTAAATAATATTAACTTGGAGTTGGGTTTTCAGGAATACACCTCAGGAAAGCTGTCGAAAATCAATATGTTTTGCATCACCGCTGCGTTGATGTGCGGAACGGCTGGGCTGCCGCACGTGATTGTGCGCTTCTTTACGGTTAAAAATGTGGGTGCGGTTCGTAAGTCGGCATGTTGGACGCTGTTATTCATCGCGGTGATCTACCTGACTGCGCCAGCGATTGGTGCGTTTTCGCGTGTGAACCTGATCCAGACGCTGCATCAGACCAGCTACACGGATGCACCGACCTGGTTTAAAGACTTCGAGGCAACTGCGCAGATGGCCTGGGTGGATAAGAACGGCGATGGCAAAATCCAGTATTTCGGTCCTGCGAAATCAGATCTAAATTCAAACTCCGTGTTTCAGGGCAAGGCTCCGAGCTATCCGATGTATGATGCGCCGGAAGGTCAGCGCATTGGTGCTTTCGGGCAACGTTTGCTCGCGAATAAGGCGGATGGTTCGAATCCGAATGAGCTGTGGTTTGGTAATGACATCATGGTGATGGCCAATCCGCATATGGCTGGGTTGCCGATGTGGGTGATCGCGTTGCTGATGGCTGGCTGTATTGCCGCCGCACTTTCGACGGCTGCCGG
>DOCS01000145.1:0-2892 GCA_003503355.1 Opitutia bacterium | reverse complement strand
ATTAGCGATCTGGAAGAGGTGAGGTATGCCCGCTTTGCGTCCTTTGTGGCGTTGGCTGTGGCTGTCTACTTCGGTATCAATCCACCGTCTCAATTTATCGCCAAGACGGTTGCCTTTGCGTTCGGTCTCGCCGCATCCTCGTTCTTCCCGACGCTACTGATGGGCATCTTTTCGAAGCGCATGAATCGTGCCGGAGCCATCTCGGGCATGCTTAGCGGTATTTTGTTCACTTTCGGTTATATTACCTACTTCCAATTTCTGGATGGCACGCCTGATCAATATTTCCTCGGAATCACTCCCGAAGGGATCGGTTTTGTCGGGATGTTGATCAACTTCGCCGTGGCCTTCGTGGTCAGCTCCTTCACGCCGGAGCCACCGCAGGAAGTGCAGGATATGGTCGAGCAGATTCACATCCCGAGTGGTGCGGGCGATGCGTCACACCACTGATTGGAGCGGTGAGAGTGCGGTGGCGTCTAGCTTGGGTAGACTTGTTGGACGTCGCGCATCACTCGCTTTTTAGGAGACGCTGCGATTTGAGGGTAGGGCACGCACGGATCTCAGAGTTTCAGTTTTCGCGGGCGATGCGACGATACTTAATGAATAGGGCTCATGCCGCGGTTTGTTTGCGTTGAATGTTGTTGTTGATACTGTCACGTTGGCTTCTTTGGTTGATTCTTAGCGCGTAGTAGAGCTCTGCGATGATGAGTGATCCGATGGTCCCATATAGGCCGAAGGCGTATGTCATCGGCACCAGCAGTAGCAGTGAGATGATTGCTGAGTGTACACGTAGTTTTGAAGTCAGTGCGGGACCGTCTTTATTGCCAATTTGGCAGGCGACCATCTGGCTGGTGGTTAGTGCATCCAGGGTTGCATACAGTAGGGCGAGTGGCAGCAGGTTGCTGGCACTGCTGAGTTCATCGCCAAAGAGCGTTGCGATGGTCCACTCGCCGAGGATGAAACTGGCGATGATGCCAGCGGCACCGAAGATTGAAATGAGCGACAGGGCTCGATAATAGATACCTTGAAACGCTTGGTGGTCTTGTGTTTTGCAGCAGAGTGAGAGGCGCGGGCGCAGCAGGCTGGTTAATGCCATCGAGAGCATACGAATCGGTCCGATCAGCGTCCAAGCCACCCCATATTGTGCGATGGCTGCAGTGCTGGCGATCAGTCCAATGACGAAGGGTTGAAACCGTGAGCAGGCTGTGTTGGCGATTGAGCCGATGAGCATAACGCGTCCGCTGCTGGCTGCCGTTTTTTGCAGTGAATGATCGCATTCGTATGTGGGCGGGGTGCGTCCGAGCGAGAGTCGCATAAGGGCGCTGCCGAGTAAGCAGGAGATGCACCCACCGAGCCAGAAGGCGGGTTGTGCTGCCAGTCCGTTTTTCCAGAGGGTCAGGCTGGTGGCGATGTGTACCGTGACGGTTGCGCAGTCTGAGATGAACGCTTGCCGCTGCTTAAATTGCAGTTGCAGGCGTGCGCGCAGAAATTGCTGCACTAGCATGCAAGCAGTGGCTGCGAGAAAGCTAAGCCCCGTGGCGGTCGGCAGCGCTTTCTGTGGGAGCATTAGTAGCGCTAGCGTGCCAATGCCAATGAATAGCAGTGCGGCGCGTAGAATGCCGCGCTTGGCCCATCTATTGAGTGTGATGTAGCTGTCCTGCTTGCCGCTATTGCCCAGATTGAGCAATGGTGTGAGGTAAAGGGTTGTTGGCAGCATTTGAAAAATGACCGCAGTGCTCATCAGCAGCACATAAGTAGCGAATCCTTCGGCTCCGGCAATGCGTGCCATGGCAATGCCACAAGCAAAGCGAAAGAGTGAGATCAGCCCGCTGTCAGCAAAGCCGTAAAATTTGTCTCGATGTGCGAAGAAGTTGGCTACTTTATTCATCATTTTTGAGGCCCTAGAGTGGTGGGAGAAATCATTCTGTGAAATACTATAAGGATGGCAAAGCGTGCTGGTGTCTTTGAGGCAGTGGCTACTGGCGAATCGTACGTATTGTCGCCGCACTTTAGTATTGGGGGCGTTGATGAACTGGGGCAGCGATCAGATTTCAGAGGATGAGGTTAGCTCAAAGGTTTGGTGTGATCAATTCAGCGTGTGTGCTTGAAGTTGCGGCTATTTTTTGGCGTGGAGAGATCACCTGCTGGAAGCAGTTCGTGAGTTGCTGTGCATGCCGATGCGGAGTGTAGTGTCGCGTATATTTGAGCCGCGCGGCGCGTCCTTTGGCTTTGAGCTCCTCGGTGGAGTTGAAGCAATGGCTCAGTGTGTGGCTCAGAGCGGAGATGTCGCCAGGGGGGAGCAAGTAGCCATCGATCCCGTCCGCAATGGTTTCTGCGGGGCCACCGAGGTTGCTGCTAATCACAGGGATGCCGGCGGCCATGGCTTCGATTGCGCTGAGCCCGAACGGCTCCGCCCAGAGGCTTGGGCAGACCAGTAGGTCGGCTTGTTTGATCGTCCCGAGGGTCTGGTGCCGGCTGAGTTGTCCGGTGAACTGGATGGATGTGTCGCCGCGGGCGAGCTCGTGCAGTATGGCCTCCTGCGGGCCGCCGCCGATGATGGTGAGTCGCCGGTTGGAGCGAAGTGTGGTGCTGATCTGCTGCCATGCGCGGATTAAAATGTGTGCGCCTTTTTCGGGCACGAGGCGACCGACAAAGCAGATGTTTTGCTGGTGTGGATTCAGCAGCTGCTTATCAAGTTCAGGGATGTCTTGCGGGTCGGGGCAAGCGTTGGGTATGTGGGTGATTTTGTCAGCCGGAACGCCCATGTCGATGTGTTTGAGCCGCACTCCATCGCTTGGGCTTATGTAATGGCTGACTTGATTGGCGAAGGTGCCCTGTTTCCAGCCGCGATCCATTATGCGCTTCCAGACGAAGCTGCCGGCTGCGCTGTTGTTG
>DOCS01000171.1 GCA_003503355.1 Opitutia bacterium | reverse complement strand
CGAATCACACCTACAAAAAGATCGAGCTGGTCGGCACATCCCCAGACTCGATAGAAAACGCAGTTCAGAACGCCCTGCAGATGGCAGGCGAAAGCATACGAAACATTCGATGGGTAGAAGTGCACGAGATCCGCGGCCAGGTAGTGGACGCCAAAGTCGACCATTGGCAAGTGGGGGTCAAGCTGGGCTTCACGCTGGAGGCAAGCGATGCGCCCGAAACCCTCGAAGAAAAGTATGAACGGGAAAAAGCAGAGAAAGAAGGCACACGCGCCGCTAGCGCCGAGGTCTGAGACGACGTACGCAGCTTCGGTTGAGAGGCCTAAACACAGCGCTCCGCAGCACGGATAATCGGAGCGCATGGTATTTCGCCTTGCCCGCAGCGAGATGGAGAAGTATCGAGGGAGCCATTATGGATTCCTCAATCACTCAGCGGATGCGTGCAGGCGTATTTCTCTGCTTGTCACTCTGTATCTCGACCAGTTGCGTGAAGCAGCAGAGCAATGTCGAGCGCGGGAACCAAGCCCAAGAACTCTACATCGGCATCGGCACCGAACCGGAAGCACTCGATCCACACATCGTCACCGGCGTAACCGAACACTACGTACTCCTCTCGCTGCTGGAAGGCCTCGTCACCCGAAACCCTGCAACACTCGCGATCGAACCCGGCGTCGCCAGCAGTTGGACACTCTCCGAGGATGGCCTGCGCTATACCTTTCAACTCGATGCCAACGCCCGTTGGTCGAATGGCGATCAGGTCACCGCGAACGATTTCCTGTTTGCCTTCGAGCGCATTCTCAGCCCCGCACTCGGCGCGCCCTACGCTTATATGCTACACAGTATGCGTGGCGCCAAAGCCTTTAACAGCGGGGAGTTCAAAGACTTCTCCAAGGTCGGCGCCAGCGCCTCTGATCCGCTCACGCTAGTCATTGAGCTCAATAGTCCGACACCTTATTTCCTAGGGCTGCTCACTCACTACACTTGGTGGCCCGTGCACCCGCCCACCGTGCTCAAACACGGCAGCATGACCGACCGCATCTCCGACTGGACGAAACCGCAGCACTTCGTCGGCAACGGCCCGTTCGCCCTCAAATCCTGGCGCCTCAACGCCGGAATCGAAGTCACAAAAAACCAGCACTACCGCGACGCGCGCAACGTCCGCCTCAACGGCATTCACTTTCTGCCCATTGAAGGTGACGCTGAAGAGCGTGCATTCCGCGCCGGACACATTCACCTGAGCAGCACCATCCCCACCCACCGAATCGAGTGGTACCAGACCCACGCTGCCAACAACATCCGCTTCGATACGTATCTCGGCACCTACTACTATGCCGTCAACACCGAACACGGCCCACTCGCCGATGCGCGAGTGCGCAAAGCGCTGGCCTACGCCATCAACCGTGAAGCGCTCACCGAACACATTCTGGGCGCCGGCCAAAAGCCCGCCCACCACTTCACGCCGCCCGACACCGGCGGCTACTCGGCAACCGCGCGCTTCCCCTATGATCCGCAACAGGCGCGACAACTGCTCGCCGAAGCCGGCTTTCCCAAAGGCGTAGGCTTCCCGAAATTTGAATTACTCTACAACACCAGCGAATCCCACCGCTCCATCGCACTCGCCATCCAGCAAATGTGGAAGCGCGAGCTCGGCATTGAGATCACACTCTACAATCAAGAGTGGAAAGTATATCTCGCCAGTCGCAAGGCGAAGGACTTCGACATTGTGCGCGCCGCGTGGATCGGTGACTATGACGATGCCAACACCTTTCTCGAACTGGCAACCGGCGGCAGCGGCAACAACCACTCTGGCTGGAGTCAGCCGCAATACGACGCACTGATTGCGCAAGCCGCCGTCGAGCCAGACCCCGCAGCGCGCTTCGAATACTTTCAACAAGCCGAAGCCATTCTCCTCGATGAAATGCCTTTCATCCCGATTTACTTCTACGTGCGCAGCCTACTGATCAACGAATCCGTCCAAGGCTGGCACCCCAACGTGCTCGACTATCACCCGTACCAAAGTATCTCTTTAGCCAACTAGAACTGCCGACTAATGCTGCAGGTCTCCTCGCCCCTATGTTCACCCACATCGCCAGACGTATACTCCAAGCCATCCCCACCCTGTGGGTGATTGCCACGTTGACGTTTCTGTTGCTCTACTGGGCGCCGGGCGGACCATTCGACACGGAAAAACCGGTGACAGCCGAAGTGCAGGAACAAATCGAAGCGCACTACGGACTGAACCTACCACTACACCAACAATACTGCCGCTTCCTGGGGAACTTGCTCAAAGGCGACTTGGGCCCCTCTTACAAATACGCGGGCTGGGACGTGCAGGAAATCATCGCACAAAGTTTCCCGGTTTCGCTCGAACTCGGCGGCCTCGCACTGCTGGTGGCACTCGCGATCGGCACACCAATCGGCATCGCTGCCGCCCTGCGCCACAATCGCCCGAGCGAATCCGCCTTGATGACGTTTGCAATGCTTGGCATCTGCCTACCGTCCTTTGTACTCGGGCCGATCCTACTACTCCTGTTCAGCGCAGGGCTCGGCTGGTTCAACCCGCTCGGCTGGGCCTATGCCAGCGACCGCGTACTGCCCGCGATTACGCTCGGCCTCTTTTACGCGGCCTACATCGCGCGACTCGCGCGCAGCGGCATGCTCGATACGATGCGCCATGACTATATCCGCACAGCCCGCGCCAAAGGACTCTCGGAGCGCCTCGTTGTATGGCGCCACGCACTGCGGACTGCACTGTACCCAGTGGTGGCCTACATCGGCCCCGCCGTCGCCGGCCTGATCAGCGGCTCCTTCGTCGTTGAGACCATCTTCTTCATCCCCGGCCTCGGGCGCTTTTTTGTCAACTCCGCCTTCAACCGCGACTACACCATGGTCATGGGCACCGTGCTGCTGTACGCCGTGCTGATCCTACTTTTCAACCTGCTGGTCGATCTCCTCCAGATGTGGATGAACCCACGCACCCGCAATGACTAAGCAGCAACGAGAAACCTCGGCCAACGACGCCCGTTCCCTCGGCCAAGATGCATGGCATCGCCTGCGGCGTAACAACATGGCCCGCATCGGCGGCCTCATTTTTGCCGTGATCGCCCTGCTCTGCCTGATCGGCCCGCTCTGCATCAGCCACTCCTACGACACCACCAACCTCGCCTACGGCGCTCAACCACCTTCAGCGCAACACTGGTTCGGTACCGACGACCTCGGCCGCGACGTCTTGATCCGCACACTCATTGGTGGGCGCATTTCCATCGGCGTGGGCTTTGCTGCGACCGTCGTCGCGTTGCTCATCGGCGTAAGCTACGGAGCGATTGCCGGCTACGCGGGCGGAAAATCCGAGGCCACCATGATGCGCTTCGTCGACGCTCTGTACGCGCTGCCCTTCACTATTATTGTGATCCTACTGACAGTTTTCCTGGGACGCAGCATCATGCTCATCTTTCTAGCCATTGGAGCGGTGGAGTGGCTGACCATGGCGCGTATTGTACGCGGACAAACCAAAGCGCTGCGCAAGCAAACCTACATCGAGGCTGCCATCGTCAACGGCGTGCCCCATTCGCGCATACTCATTCGGCATATCCTACCCAATCTCCTCGGCCCGGTGATCGTTTATACCACCTTAACCATCCCAGCCGTCATCTTGCTCGAATCCGTACTCAGCTTCCTCGGACTCGGCGTACAACCGCCGATGAGCTCATGGGGGATCTTAATCAGTGAAGGAGCACAAAAAATAGACGTCTACCCTTGGCTGTTGATCTTCCCGGCCACCTTCTTCTCACTGTCCCTATTCGCATTAAATTTCATTGGCGATGGTCTACGCGACGCACTCGACCCCAAAGAAGCGCAGTAAGTGGAAAACAATCAGATGAAACGCACACGCCACTGCCCGCATCTACCAAGCCCGGATGCGCACATGTCGCACCGCTGCCTGACAAATTTGAAAAGTGCCGAGCGTGCGGTCTTCTACCATAGCGCATTAAAATACGGACACTATCTGTGGCAACAAGGACACTCCGGGCGGGCCATTCTTGCGCTCACACGAGCACTGTATGCCGATGTTGCTGAAAACGATCCGATTCTCAAACAATGGCCCCTGCCCTACGGTGCGCTTAAATGGATCATCGCCAACCATAGTAGCACTGACTTCCCCGGCAATCCACGCATCAGTTTCCAGCACCAAGCCACACGCTTGCGCGGCGAGCGCCAATGCCTGCGTCGCGCGCGTGCGTGGGCCGTTTGGGCATTGATCTGCGAAACACGTCCCGAACTTGAACCAGACCGCACGCAGGGCATCATCGAACCCACACTTGAATCAATCGAAACCCTGCTGCATGCCCATGCTCATACTGGTGAATCCGTACTGTGGCGAAGCGTACTACAGGCCATGCTTGTAACAGACAGCCGCACCGCCCACTAATCCAAATATGGGCTGTACTCGGGAACAAATCGTTGAATTACTTTCTTAATCTCGGCGACATCACTGCCCGACGAAGCTGCCACTAGCGCAGCGACCATCGACTCCACTGAATGCGGACGCTTGCCATCGGCCACAAAGCGCATGATACGCAGGTGGTCCGTCGGCTGTAATGCTTCGCTGATATGCTGAACCTCTTCATACAGTTTCTCGCCGGGTTTGAGTCCGGTAAATTGAATTTCAATGTCTTCACCCTCATGATAGCCGCTCAGCGCTATCATCTGGCGGGCAACATCCAAAATCTTCATCGGCTCTCCCATATCGAGAACAAAAATCTCACCGCCAGTGCCCTGCGTTGCACTTTGCAACACGAGCCCGACCGCCTCTTCAACCGTCATAAAGAATCGCGTGACTAGCGGATCAGTCACCGTGACCGGCCCACCCGCTGCGATCTGACGTCGGAAGATCGGAACCACACTACCGGAAGACCCCAGTACATTACCGAAACGCACGGCCATGAACTTGGTCGTATTCGCCGCGTGCTGTTGCTGTTCCAACAAGGATAGTTCAGCCAATCGTTTACTCACCCCCATCACGCTGGTCGGATTGATCGCCTTATCCGTGGAAATTAGAATGAAACGCTCGACCGCAAACCGACTCGCCAAACGGACCAGCTCAACCGTCGTCAAAAAATTATTCCTCAAGGCTTCTGCCGGCTGCGCCTCCATCAGATTCACATGTTTATGCGCTGCGGCATGAAAAATCACTTGCGGCTGAAAGCGCTGAAACACTTTTTCAACTTCATCCGCGTGATAGACATCCAGCACCACGGTCTGAGCGATTTTCGCCGCATCTCGCGCAGCCAACACCTGTTGTTGAAGTTCAAAAATCGCGATTTCAGCCTGGTCGACACAAAGTAAACACTCGGGACCATAGTCCAGTACTTGGGCGACCAACTCACTGCCAACACTGCCCCCCGCACCGGTAATTAACACACGCTTCCCAGCCAGCATCGCACGGATCTTATCCGAATTCAGATCAATCGCATCGCGCCCCAGCAAATCCTCCAACTCAACCGGACGCAACTGAGTCATCCGAGCGCGCCCACTGGCTAGATCGGTCAGCGCCGGCACCGTTTCCACCGTCAGATCGGCGGCATAAGCCATTTCCGACACTTTGCGCACACGCCCCACCGACGCTGATGGAAAGGCAATGATCGCCTTGTGCACGGCATAGCGCTTCGCCACGGATGCCAGTCCAGCTACGGCATCGGCGACCAGCACTCCGTGTACATAACGCCCCACCTTCTTCGGGTCATCATCGATGAAAGCCACCGGACGCATCCCTAGCCGCGGCTTACTCTTTAACTCTGCACACAGACCAGCACCCACCTCGCCTGCGCCAACGATGATCACATTCTCCAAGTCATCCCAGCTCAGCCAATCTCCCAAACTGCGGCTCGCCTTCACCCGCAGCGCCACACGAAATCCTGCCAGCATCAAAAAGCTTAATAGAAAGTCGGTTAAAATCACGGCACGTGGCGGCACCCCATTGCCGTGATACACATACCACATGGAGGCAAGTATTGCACTGGCAATAAACAGGCCTGAAAACAAGCGCAGCGCATCTGGCAAGCGGAAGTAAGCGAGCACACAATCAACCTGCCCGGCAGCCACTAACAACATCAACTTAAGCGCTACCACCCACCATATTGTCTCCACCAGATCCAATGCGAAATCCTGTGGCACATTAAAATCAAAGCGCAGCTGAAAGGCTACGATGTAACTCACCCCGCAGGTCAGGGCGTAGAAGGCAATCAGACTCAGCGTCCGATAACTCAAATAGCGCAATACAGATGCAACAGCCATAGACAGATCCAGCTTATGCAGTTGGCCCAGAAAAACACGAGCGCACCACCGCGATCACCTTGGCGCGATCTTCTGCGTTCATCGATGAACCACTGGGCAAGCAAAGGCCATTGGCAAACAGCCCTTCCGCACAGTCCCCGCCGATTGAGGCACAATCCTGGAAGACAGGCTGCAGGTGCAACGGTTTCCACAAGGGCCGCGCCTCAATATCGGCTGCGTTTAGAGCCGAGATGATCAAATCTCGGGAACTCCCTCCTGCCACCGGAGCGACCGTCAAGCAAGTCAGCCAATAGTTAGCCGCGTCAGGATCAGTGATCGGCATGAAATCGACCCCCGGCAAATCCGTTAAGGCCTCATGGTAAGCTTCATAATGCGAGCGGCGCACAGCGATACGCCGCCCCAGATCATCCAATTGACTCAAACCGAGGCCTGCCAACACATTGCTCATCCGGTAATTGTAGCCGACCTCACGGTGCTCATAGTGAGCGACAGGCTCACGCGCCTGGGTGGAAAGAAAACGTGCGCGCTCGATCCAAGATCCTTTATCAGCGAGTAGCATGCCTCCGCCCGAGGTGGTGATTATTTTATTCCCATTGAATGAAAAGAAAGAAAAGGCTCCCATTCCTCCGGCGGGTCGTCCCTTATAGCTCGCCCCCAAAGCTTCCGCCGCATCTTCCACCACGGGTATGCCATAGCGTTCACACACCGCAAGAATCGGATCCATATCCGCGCATTGGCCATACAAGTGCACGACAATCACCGCCTTTGGCAATTCACCCGAAGCAGCGCGTTCACCCAACTCGAGCTCGAGTAGCACTGGGTCCATATTCCAAGTGTTGGGCTCGCTATCTACAAAGATTGGATCTGCTCCGCAATAGCAAATGGGGTTCGCACTAGCCGTAAAAGTAAGCGTCGGGCAAATTACGCTATCACCCGGCTGAACTCTCAGCAACTGCAGCGCTAGGTGCAACGCCGCGGTGCCTGAATTTAACGCCACCGCATGCGCACGCCCTACCCGATCGGCAAGTGTGCTTTCAAAAGACTCCAAGTGCGGTCCGACCGGCGCCACCCAATTGGATGTCAACACTGCGTCGACTGCCACATGATCCAGCGAGCTAATATCAGGAGGCGAAAGGTAAATACGTGACATGGAGGCCTATATATTTTCGACTTGAGCGGCGCATTTCGATCTTATTCCAGTGTAGCTTAGTGAAAATCTTTCCAAGCCGACACCGCAATAAACAAAAAAGCCCGTCCAAATCGGACGGGCTTTTGAAATTACAGTGTGTTGGAACGGATTATGCGTCCTTTTGCTCTTCAGCGGCTTCTTCAGTAGATGCCTCCTCAGCGGCTGGCGCCTCTTCCTGTACAACCGTGTCAGCAGCTTTTTTAGCAGCCTTTTTTGCTGGCCTCTTAGAGTAGCCCTCGTCGTTGCCATCGATCAGTTCGATCAATGCC
>DOCS01000091.1 GCA_003503355.1 Opitutia bacterium | reverse complement strand
GAGTGGCGTGATCCATCCCGAGTTTGCTGACACGGTGAAGACGCACTTCGGTTACGGTGGAGAGGTCCTCTTGGGGCATCTGCGTTACGGCACCTCCGGTGTTTATTCATCCTCCAATTGCCACCCCTTCGTTCGTCAGTCGAATTGGCCGACCAAGAACCTGATGCTTGCTGGTAATTTCACCATTACCAATGAGAAGGAGCTGAACAACGATCTGATCAATCGCGGCCAGCACCCTATTTTCGGCACAGACACGCAGGCGGTTCTAGAGGAAGTCGGCTTTCATTTGGATGAAGCCCACGACGCGATCTATCACCAGATGCGTGATCAAAAGGTCAAAGGGAGGGAGATTCCGAAGATTATAAGCCAGGACCTCGACCCGATCCGGATTCTAAAAAAAGCCGCCGCGGACTGGGACGGCGGTTATGCGATCGCCGGTCTGATCGGTAATGGTGACTCTTTTGTCATGCGTGACCCGCAGGGCATTCGCCCGTGTTTCTATTTTCAGAATGACGAGGTTGTCGCGTTTGCCTCCGAGCGCGTGGCGTTGATGACTATTTTCGACCAGCCGATTGAGAATGTCTGCGAGCTTGATCCCGGCACTGCGATGGTGATCAAAAGCGACGGTGAAATCTATTCCGACCGTTTCACTGCCGAGCGTCCGGTCACGCCGTGCTCGTTTGAACGGATTTATTTCTCACGTGGCAACGATGCTGATATCTATCGTGAGCGTAAGGCGCTCGGTGGTGCATTGCTGGAGCAGGTGGTCGAGTGTATCGATAATGATTTGGCAAACAGCGTGTTCAGTTTCGTTCCCAACACCGCAGAAACCGCTTATTATGGCCTGCTGGAAGCTCTGCGCTTACATCGCCGCACGGAGGTGAAGGATGAACTGCTCAAGGCGCAGGCCAATGGTACGCTGGATGAGAAGCTGATCGATGAGTTGATTATGGGCAACTGGCCGCGTGGTGAGAAGATCACGCACAAGGACGTTAAGTTGCGCACCTTCATCGCTCAGGAGAAAGGCCGTGCAAAGCTCGTGTCCCACGTGTACGACATCACTTATGGTGTCGTTAAGCCTAATGACAGTCTCGTTTGTATTGACGATTCAATTGTCCGCGGTACCACACTTGAAAAGTCGATCTTGAAGATCCTAAGTCGCACCAATCCGCGCAAAATCGTCGTGGCTTCCACGGCACCGCAAATTCGCTATCCTGACTGCTATGGCATCGATATGTCCGAGCTCGGCAAGTTTATCGCGTTTAAGGCTGCGGTGGCTCTAGTCAAAGACGACGGGCAGGCTGAGTTGCTCAAGGAAGTATACCGCGACTGTTTGGCGCAAGTGGATCTACCCGCTGTGGAGCAAGTGAATAATGTTAAGCGCCTGTACGATCGCTACACCGACGAGCAGATTTCTAAGAAGATCGCTGAGCTGGTGTATCCGAAAGATATCACTTGGCAGGGCGAGTTGAACATTGTGTTCCTGCCTGTTGCTAAGATGCGTGTCGCGCTGCCCGACAATAATGGCGATTGGTATTTTACCGGTAATTATCCCACCCCGGGTGGTTATGCCGCGCTCAATCAAGCCTACATTAATTACTTCGAAAATAAAGACGGCCGGGCTTACTAAAGCTGCCGATAAATTTACGGATTTACACAATCGCGGTCAATAATGACCGCGATTTTTTTGTGTATGGGCATGGCTGCTCGGCTCTTAATCCTGATCTGTATTGATGCAGGACCGCGCTTGTGAGTCGGTCCAGCTGAAGGGGCAGGGGGCGTCCTGCACCTTCAGGGAGGGGAGAGGGTTACATCCGCTCCAGCGGCTTGATGCCGAGCAGGTCGAGCCCAGTCATCAGCACGGTGCGCGTGCGGGCGCAGAGCAGGAGGCGGCGGGCTTTCACCGCGTCATCGTCGACCATCACCTTGTCGGCATTGTAGAAGCTGCTGTAAGCGCCGGCCAATTCATATAAATAGGTGCACAGGAAGTGTGGGCGCAGGTCGCTGAGGGTGAGCTCGAGCGCGGTGACGAAACCCATGATCTTGCGCGCGAGGGCCAGTTCGGCTTCGGTTTCGGCTTGCGAGGCACCTTCGATTGGAGCTTCGGGGTCGACGCCGACCTTGCGGAAGATGCTGTTGATGCGGGCCACTGCGTACAGCAGGTAGGGCGCCGTGTTGCCCTCGAAGCTGAGTAGGCGCTCCCAACTGAAGACATAGTCTTGCGTGCGGTTGGAGGAGAGGTCGGCATATTTGAGGGCGCCGATGCCGACCGACTCTGCGATCTCAACACGCTCGGCTTTGTCCAGGTCGGGGTTCTTCTCTGTGACAACGTCGAAGGCGCGCTTGCGGGCTTCGTCGAGCAGTTCCTGTAATTTGATGGATTCGCCGGACTTGGTTTTGAACGGTTTCTTGTCGGCCCCCAGAATAGTGCCCCAGTAGACGTGGCTCATTTGAGGCTTTGCGTAGCCTTTCGCCTTGAACCATTTCTCGGTGGTCAGGAACAGCTGCTGGAAATGATCCTGCTGGCGGGCATCGGTTAAATAGACGATTTCCTCCGCCTGGAATGCTTCCAAGCGGTAGAGCACGGTGGCGAGGTCGGTCGAGGCGTAGTTGCTCGCGCCGTCCTTCTTGCGGATGTTGAACGGAAAGGGGCGCTCATTGTTGCGGGCAAATTTTTTGACTTCGTCGTGCCAGACTACTAATGCGCCGTCGCTCTCTTCGGCCAGGCCAATTTCGCTTAGCTCGTCGTAGATGCGTTGTACTTTGTCGCGGTAGAAGGATTCACCGAGGGTGATGTCGACCTCGACGCCCATTTGCACGAATAGCTTTTCAAAGGCGACTTTGGAGATTTCGACGATTTGGTCCCACAGTGCGGTGTTGCTGGCGTCTCCATTTTGCAGCAGCACCAGCTCATTGCGCGAGATGTCGCGCAATTCGGGCTGCTCGACTTCGAGGGCGCTGCCGTCTTTGTACAGTTGATCGAGTGTGACGAGGGCATCCTCGCCTAGTTGTGAGAGGTCAATCTGGTCGCGCTTGATCTTCATGATCAAGGTGCCGAAGTTGGTGCCCCAGTCGCCGATGTGATTGTCGCGGATCAGGTCGGCTCCGCAGAAGTCGAGTAGTCGGGCGATGGCTTGACCGATGACCATTGGGCGCAGGTGGCCGATGTGTGCTTGTTTGGCGGTATTAGCACTTGGGTAATCGATGACTACCTTACGGCCGTGCTTGAGCTCTTTGGCGCCGCTCTGGAAGTCCTCCACCTTAGAAAAGGCGAGCTGCCATTGCCAGATGAAGGCGGATGTCAGCTTGAAATTAATGAAACCGGGGCCAGCCAGCGAGAGTTCGACGAGTGCCGGGTCAAATGAGTCCGAGGCTTGTGCGGCTTCGAGCAGGCGCTGGGCCAGTTGGCGCGGGTTGGCCTTGTTGCGCTTGGCGAAACCGAGCACCCCGTTTGCTTGATAGTCGCCGAAGCGCGGGTCAGCAGGGCGCACGCCCGGTTCAAAACCGAGGCCGAAGCCCTCTGTTTCTGTTGCGATTGTGGATAGCGCACTCTCGATTGCTTTTGATGGGTTAAACCAGACCTTCATGGGAGCCAGAGCAAAAACCTCTGCGCTTGGGGTCAAGCTCTGCTTTTGGAACTTATTTCCTTTTCTCGTAGCTAATGTGGGTTTGTGCCAGTATCGGGATTGGTTCTATTTTCTGTATTACGTGATTTAAACTCGACAGGTGGGTGCATGATCGTCTAGTGCATAAAAGATTATGCCCACGCGGCAACGCAGGTCTATCGGATTGTACAAATTTATTGAATGAGAAAGAAAATTATCAGCGCTCGTAAGTTCATCAAGCCTTCCTTTAGCCATTTGGTTGAAAAGAAGCGTGACGGTGGCGAATTCTCTGACCAAGAAATTCGTTATATCGTCGACTCAATTCTTGATGATCAGCTCCCCGAATATCAGCAATCTGCCCTGGCGATGGCGGTGTTCTTTCAAGGAATGTCTGCTCAGGAGACGGCTGTGTTTGCGGAGGAAATGATGCTTTCGGGTGAAGTCATTGACCTGACGGGAATTGCCCGTCCGAAGATTGATAAATACTCCACCGGTGGAGTGGGCGACAAGACCACGCTGGTGCTCGGACCCCTTGCCGCAGCGTGTGGTGTTGTGATGCCGACTATGAATGGTGTTGATGAGGAGCACATTATCAGCAACCTCGATAAGCTTTCCTCGATTCCCAATTTCAATCCGGTTCTCGATTTGGATGGCTTCAAAGCCCAATTGAAGACAGTCGGCTGTACTTTTATTCGGCAAGATCCCGAAATCTCGCCGGTCGATGCTAAGTTTTATAAGCTGCGTCAGCAGACCGGAACGATCCCTAGTTTGCCACTCATTACCGGCAGTGTGCTGAGCCGCAAGTTGGCAGAAGGTGCTGAAGGTCTCGTCATCGATGTCAAGTGGGGCAACGGCTCTTTCATTAAAGATGTGGAGCAAGCTAAGCAGTTGGCCCGCTCCATTACTCGCGTGGGACGTTCGATGAAGCGCCGTTGTGTAGCACTCGTCACTGACATGAATCAGCCGCTCGGTGATAGTGTCGGTACTGCGCTTGAGGTGAAGGAAGCGATTCAGCTGCTGAAGGGCGAAGGCCCGGAGGATCTGCAAGAACTGGTGCTTAAGCTCGGCATGGAAATCGTTCGCTTGGCAGGTGTGGCAGGTTCCACGCTGTCCGCTAAGCAGACTGTACAGCGGCACCTCAAGGATGGTTCTGCTCTGCAAAAGTTTAAGGATATGATCGAAGCTCAAGGTGGCGACACTTCCGTGATCGATGATCCCGAAAAATTCCCCACCGCGAAGCACGTTCGTAAATTGCCCGCTCCTAAGCGTGGCTATGTGCACACCATTAATGCCGGCTTGATCGCCGAAGGTGTTCAGAAGCTCGCGATGAAGGAGGACGGTAAATACGATCCCGCTGTCGGTGTTTCTGAAATCAAGAAGGTCGGCACGCAGGTGAAGCAAGGTGAGCCGCTGATGATGATTCACTACAACGATGAAGCAAAGATGGAAGAGGCGCTTGAATACCTCAAGACCGCCTACCGCCTAGCTCCGAAGCGTCCGAACCCACCGGAACTGATCGTCGAGCGCGTCGCGTAAGTCACGCATACGAAATTTAACAGAAGCCCCGCCCTTAGTTGGTCGGGGCTTTTTCGTGCGTGAACGACGGGGTGGAAAGCGTCCAAGCGGCTGAGGCAAAGTAGCGTGTGCGCACAAAAAAACGGCGGGCACCGAAGTGTCCGCCGCTGGGGAAAGATGGTCTGATCGGTCGCTTATGCGCGGCCCATGTAGGACTTTTCAGCGGTGCCGATTTTAAGTACATCGCCTTCTTTGATGAACAGGGGCACTTGCACGACGAGGCCGGTTTCGAGTGTGGCTGGCTTTTGCACGTTGCTGGCGGTGTCGCCCTTGATGCCTTCCGCAGATTCGATTACTTTCATTTCAATTGAAGCCGGCAGCTCGATCTGGATCGGCTTGTCGTTGACGTGAAGAATGCTGTAAACTTGGGTTTCGACTAGGAAGTCTTTCGAATCTTCGACCAGTTTCGAATCGAGGATGATGTCTTCAAAGGTGTCTGGATCCATGAAGTGGTAGCCGTCGCCGTCGACGTAGCTGTACTCCAGCTTGACCATGTCGGTGTGCATGATTTCGACGGAGTCCGTGGTGCGGATCTTCGTGTTGGTGCTGGAGCCGGAGTTTAAGTTGCGCATGGTGACCTGCATAAAGCCAGCCTGGCGGCCTTGAGTGCGGTGCTGCACGTCGAGGACGAGGTGCGGAGTGCCTTGATAGTTGAGGACCTTGCCTTTGCGAACGTCTGTGGGTGATGCCATAAGTTTTGTGGATTTTGAAAAAAGGACTTGATCTTCCAGCCCATTGCGAGGCTGTCAAGCGATTCGGGGAGGGCGAATTTATGCGAGCAGTTGCTATATCTAGCGCTGCGCTCACTGGGTATCAGGCCAATTGAGCGATTGCGTGTTTGAAGACATGCGCCTGGTTGCGGAGGCGCGTGCGATGATGAGGCATGCGTGTATACCTGTTGCTCCCGCTTATGTTGCGAGTTCTTTGAGCAAATTGGCGCAGCCGTCTTGCACGATGTTTAGCACATGCTCGAAACCTTGATCGCCGCCATAATACGGGTCGGGGACTTCGGTTTCGCGGTGCTGTGTGCAGAAGTTGCAAAATAGCTGTATCTTGTGATGCAGTTGACCACTCGGGTCGAGGCGTTGCGCATCGGCAAGATTCGCGTTATCCATCGCCAGAATGAGGTCGTAGTATTCAAGGTCGGCAGCGATCAGTTGGCGCGAGTGTCCGATGATTGGGATCTTGTGTGCACGCATCGACTGCTGCATGCGGCTATCGGGGGCTGAGCCGACGTGAAATCCGATGGTCCCTGCAGATTCGATTTCGAAGTGTTCAGTGCGTCCGGCTTCGTCGACTAAATATTGGAATACGCAATGTCCCGCTGGCGATCGGCAAATATTCCCCATACAAAGGAACAGGATTTTTTTCATGGCAGGCATGCAATCACTTTGCTGGCGTAAATGCTATTGTTTAACAATCCCATCGGCATGGAGTGCGGTGTGCTCCGCTGCCACGCGCTCGAGGTCTTCGATGTGAGTGACCTGTCCGAGGGCACCGCGAATTTTACGCGAGTTGGGCATCTCCTTGGTCAGGCCGATGATTTTCGGGCGCATCCAGCGGATGTCGTTATGACGTTGTTCGCGGAAGGGGCGCTCCATGATCTTGCGAGTGTAGTCGAGGATGGTGCCCCAGCGAACGGCGACCGATGGCGGTTCGGGGACGACGCCGTGCTCGAGATAGTGCTTGATGTCGCGAAAAATCCAAGGATAGCCGAGTGCGGCACGGCCGATCATCACCCCAGCGCAGCTGGTTTGCTCGCGGACGCGGATCACATCGTGCGCGCTGCGAATATTGCCGTTGCCGATTACGGGGATGGTCAGGGCTTCCGCGACTTCGGCGATGAGTGGCCAGTTGGCCTCGCCGCTGTAGCCCTGGGCCTTAGTGCGGCCGTGAATTGTCAGTGCTTGAGCGCCTTCGCTTTCGACAATGTGACCGACTTCGCGCGCGACGAGCGTTTCATCGTCCCAGCCGGTGCGGATCTTGGCGGTAACGGGCGTGCCGGGCACTGCGCGGACGATCGCTCCAGTGACTTTGCCGAGTTTTGCCGGATTACGCAGCATCGAAGAACCGGCGTCCATGCAGATCACTCGGTCTGCCGGGCAGCCGAAGTTGATGTCGATAAAGTCAGGTTGTAGGCGATCCGCGAGCAGCCGAGCGGCGTCGGCCATGGAGTCGGGGTTGGAGCCGAAAATTTGCACCCCCATTGGGCGTTGTTGTTCGGTAAAGTCGACGGTTTCCCATAGCTTTGGATCTTCGCGGGTCAGCGCGTCGGCTTGAACAAATTCTGTCACCATGACATCAGCGCCCTGATCTTTACAGAATTGACGAAAGACGATGTCGGTGACTCGGGCCATCGGCGCTAGATAGAGTGGGAATTTGCCGTTTTGAAACCAGGGGAGCATAAAAAAGCTAGCAGTGTGTAATAGTTGGGAATAGAAAGAAGTTGTAGCGTTCTAAAAGGATGTTCTTCGGATGAATCGATAAAACATAAAAAGCGATTCATTTATATAAACTTAAACCAAAATATAAAATATGAAAAAACTACTGATCCCATTTCTCATGATTGCCGCGGTTGTGACTGCGAGCGCTCACTGTGGTACTTGTGGCGTCGGCGAGGCGAAAGCTAAAGCCGCGCCATCATGCTGTGCAAAGGTAGCTGCGCCAAAGGCCTGTGATACTGCAAAAGCCTGCGACACTGCAAAGGCCTGCGACACTAACAAGTGCTGTGGTTCTGACAAGTGCAGTGCTGATAAGTGTGCAAAAGCCTGTGCTCCTAAGGAAGCCTGTGCGGTTGAAAAAGTCGCGGCTCTCGGGGCGTGTTCAAAGGATGCTGCAGCAACCGCCTGTTCAGCCGCTAACGCGCAGTCCAGCTGTGCGAAGAAGGGTAGTTGGGGCAACAACTAGTTTGACCGATATTATTTGACCAAAGCCCCGTTGATCAAGCCGATCGCGGGGCTTTTTCGTGCCATAAGCTGCCGAGGCCAAAGGTCCATGCGGTGCCGATGAGGATCAGCCAGGTCCAGCCGAGCCCAAGGTGGCCGGTCTCAATCAATGCCAGCAGTCCCGCACAGATTAGGCTGCCGCTCAGCATTGAAATCCAATTGCCGCGGTCGGAGCCGCGAGCGGTTAGGATGCCGAGTAAAAACACCCCGAGTAAAGCGCCGTAGGTGATGCTGCCAATTTTAAAGGTAAGCCACAAGAAGCCCTCGGCGTCTTTGAGCGCCCAAGCAATCAGCGCCAGTGCGATGCCGAAGATCGAGATGAAAATTCGCGAGAGTTGAAGGCCGTCTCGATCATCCGATTGTTTCTTGAGTAGTGGCCGGTAGAGGTCGACCAATGCGGAGGAGCTCAGTGCGCCCATGGTCGAGTCTAGGCTGGACATCGCCGCAGCCAGCACGCCGACCAGTAGTAGGCCCTTCAAGCCGCTGGGAAGTTGGGTGCCGATAAACCATGGGAAGACTTGGTCGGCCGCGACTTCACTGGCCCCGCTTTCCAGCGCCTTCATTGGCAGGCTGGCATCGCCATGCACTTGATAAAACGCGAAAAGCGCCACGCCGACAAAGAGAAAGAGGGCGGCGATCGGAATCGAGATGAAGCCACTCACGATAACGCTGCGCCGCGCGGCGCGGACATCCTTACAGGTGAGCATGCGCTGCGTCATATCTTGATCGGTGCCGAACGCAGCCGTGGTGCTGACGAAGCCGAAGACCGCGGCTATAAAAAACAGTTTCGGGTCATTGAGCCAATGCAGCAGGCCGCCGTCGCCAGCCTCCGGGCGGAATCGGAAGATTTCGAAGCGCCCGTGGGCTGCGCCGATTTCTGAAATCGTGCTCCAGCCAATGCTTTGCCCGATGTATAGAATCAACGCAATGCCACAGCTGATAAAGACGATCGCTTGCAAAATATCAGTCCAGATGATCCCGCGAATGCCGCCGCTGCCCGTGTACATAATCGCGACCAGCGTGAAGATGGACAGGCACGCAGCAAACGGGATATCGAGGATGAGGCTGAGTCCCGTTGCCGCGATCATCAGCCGAACGGCGGATGCCAGCAGCCGCGTGACGATAAAGAACAAAGTCGCGGTGTAGCGTGTTCCATTGCCAAAGCGTTTGGCGAGGAATTCGTAAATGGTCAGACTTTTCGCTGCATAGAACGCTCCCAGAAAGACAAACGCGATGAAGATTCTGGCGAGGAAGGAGCCGACCCCAAACTGCAGGTAACTCATATTTTCGGAGAAACCGACGCCGGGCGTGGCAAGGAAGGTCGCGGCACTCACTTCCGTGGCGACGATGGATCCGAGGACGGCCAGCCACGGCATTTGACGACTGCCGGAGATGAAGTCGTCTGAGCCTTTGTTGCGGCGACCGTGATACAGGCCGATGCCGAGGACCGCGGCGAAGTACACGAGGACGATCAGGCCGTCGAGAAGGGTAAGTTTGTCAAGCACAGTAGAAAACCTGCAAGTTAGTGATTCAACGGTGCCGAGGTCAAGCTAGCTAGCTTTCTGCGTGTGTGTCTGGACAGATCCTAGGTTAACTGTATTATCAATAGCAATGAAGCGACCCGATACGGCACTGATTGTTGATGATGAAAAGCACCTTCGTGTGTATATGAAGCTATTGCTCAAACAGATCGGTTTCACCGAGTTTTTTGAAGCGATTAACGGGCAGCAAGGTGTGGACCTGTATAAGGCGCATCAGCCTGATTTGGTTCTGATGGATGTAAATATGCCAGTAAAGGAAGGCATCGAAGCACTCAAGGAGATTGTCGAATTCAACCAGAATGCGGTCGTTGTGATGGCATCTTCGGTCGCATCGCGGCAAGCCGTTGAGGCGAGTGTTGAATGCGGTGCTTCGTATTACATTCGCAAGGATACTCCCAAGGCTGAAATTGCTGAATTATTGAATGGTTTAATTGATGATATCTGGGGTGGATGAAGGTTGTTCGGTGGTTGAACGATATAAAATGAGCGAGCTAAAATCAGAGTTTGGAAAGGAAGCGGTCAGTGGAGATCTTAATGCTGCTGCCCATGCCAGGCGCTATTCCCTCAAGGGCATGATGGCAGAGGTGCGTTTAGAACGCACGCAATCGGCGCTTGGTCGTGAGCTGTTGGATTCGACCGAGATCGATAAGATCTTTACTGGTCGAAGGCGTGAGAAGACCAAGCGTAGATGAGTGTCTCTATTCGAGAGGAGTTAGCGGCGAATCATATTGTTGTCTCTAATGAAGCGTACGATCTTGCACTGGCTTCAGCAGAGGAAAACTCGTTGGCACTATTGGAGTCTTTGGTCGAGTCGGGTGCCATTAGTAAAGGAATTGCCTGTCGTATTTGGAGTAACCGCCTGGGGCGCGCTTATGTGGATCCGATCTCGACCATCATCAGTCATGAGGCGACCGCTTGCTTACCTATCGAGATTGCTCGAAAGGGAAATGTCATGCCACTGTATCTGGTGGAGCATTCATTGACGGTTGCGATGCCGAATCCGGATGATGAGCCGTTGGTACGTCGTCTCGCGGCGATTACTGGCAAAGAGATTAGCCCGGTGTTTTGCCTGAGTGATGAGGTGAATGATGCGATCGAACTGCATTATTCCACCGAGCAAAGTGTTCAAGAGATTATTGCTCAATTGGAAAGCAGCCAAGGCGCGATTCTGTCGCAATTGAAGCCTGCAGACTTAGAGGAGCTTGGTGCGCA
>DOCS01000147.1 GCA_003503355.1 Opitutia bacterium | reverse complement strand
GTATCGGCACAGAAAGGATCATACATGATCCTTTCGACCGAGCACACACCCGCACCGACCTGCAGCAGCCATCAGAACTTGGGATCCCCACACAAACCAGGGACACCCACAACCAATGCCAGATTCAACAACTGATAATTCCGATTCACAATACACTGAAGAACTCACATCTGCCCCCAAAGAAAAAAAGGCAAAACGAATAGACCATAAAGAACTTAAAGACGATGCCGCTAAACGCGCGAAAAAGCAGCCGCTGGTGACACGCATTATCAAGGCGCTTAAAAATGAAAAGAAATCGTACTCCGAGCTGATCATCAACTCAGAGCCGCTGGAAAAACGCGTCGCGCTGCTCAAAGACGGCGTACTTGAGAAATTCGAAGTCGAACGTACCGGTGAGGCACGCGAAGTCGGCGCCATCTTCAAAGGCCGCATCCAGAACCTAGAACCTGGCCTCAAAGCGGCGTTCGTCGATATCGGCGAGCCGAAGAACGCCTTCCTCCACTATTGGGACATTCTGCCGGCTGCCAACGACAGCGGAATCGAGATTGTACGCGACAACAAGTCCGAGACACAGCGTAAGCGCGAGAAAGAGAAGGTCTCCATCAAAGACATTCCGAAGCTCTACCCGATCGGCAGCGAGATCGTCATTCAGATCACCAAGGGTCAAATCGGCACCAAGGGCCCACGCACGACAACCAACATCGCCCTCCCCGGCCGTTTCCTTGTGCTTATGCCCTACGCCGGCACCCTCGGTATTTCCCGTAAAATCGACGACCGCAAAGAACGCAGCCGCCTAAAGGGCATCCTGCGCGATCTGACACTCCCCGAAGGCATGGGCCTGATCATCCGCACAGCAGGTGAAGGCAAGAAGGCACGCTTCTTCATCCGCGACCTACACATTCTGCTCAAACGCTGGGAAGTGATCAACCAACGTATGGATGCCAGCAACAAACCCGGTTGCCTGTACGTCGAGCCAAACATCGTCGGCCGCACCGTGCGCGACTTCCTGACTGAAGACATCGACCGCGTGATGGTCGACAAGAAGCAGGACCACGAGGACATCATCGACGAAGTCACCAAGATTTCACCTCGCTCAAAATCGAAGATCCATCTCTTCGACGAAGATATCCCTGTGTTTGAACGCTTTAATATCGAGCGCCAGATTGAGCAGACCTACATGCGCTGCGTGCCACTTCCAGGCGGCGGCGAAATTGTGATTGAAGAGACAGAGGCACTGATCTCGATCGACGTGAACACCGGTTCGCACAAGAACAAGAATAAGGACGGCAAAGACTTCATCACCCAGGTGAATCTTGAGGCAGCCACCGAGATCGCCCGTCAATTACGCCTGCGTAACATCGGCGGCCTCATCATCCTGGACTTCATCGACATGAAGGCCAAAAAGGATCGCAATGCCGTGCTCTCCCGCATGCGCCGCGAGATGGCCCACGATAAGGCGAAAAATCACATCCTTCCGATTTCCACACTGGGCATCATGCAAATGACACGCCAGCGGCACTCGGAAAGTCACTCCAGCGGGATCTACACTGACTGTCCGTATTGTCACGGCCGCGGCTCGGTCAAATCCGCCCGCACCATGAGTGTTGAGATCCAGCGTCGCCTGATCAGCATCATTCGCCACATGCGAGCGCGTGATGGCCAAGACAAGGAAATCTGCCTGCGCGTGCTGCTCAATCCGTCGAATCTCGAGCGCCTACGCAACGAAGATGAAGACCTGCTGCTCGGCATCGAAGAATCCTACGGCGCACGCCTTTCCTTCCGCGCAGACCCCATCTACCACGTCGAAAACTTCAAAATTCTCGACGTCGAAACTGGTCAGGAACAGCGCTAGAGCGCCCAAGCCGCGATGTCTGATCACTCATAGCTGATAACTCACGACTAGCTAATAGTGATTAGACATCCGCGACTGCCCTCTTATCATTGATGCATGAAGATCCTCGCGGCATTCGATAAGTTCAAAGACTCCATGACCGCTCAAGCCGCTTGCGAGGCGGCCAGCGCGGGCGTACACCTGGCACTGGGGCAAAACGCGTCCATAACGCAAGCACCGCTGACCGACGGCGGCGAAGGCTTCTGCACCATCCTCACGCATGCGGCCAACGGCTACGTCGAATCACATGAGGTCTGCGGGCCGCTCGGTGCCGATCTCAAAGCCCCCCTCGGCTGGGTCAACGGATCGGCCTTGCCCGCTGCGGTGCGCGCCTTGTTCGACCCAAGACACGGCAAGATCGCGATCATCGAGATGGCGGCGGCAGCCGGGCTCGAGCAAGTCGCCCCCGAACGGCGCCACCCGAAGTACTGCACCACCTACGGGGTGGGCGAGTTGATCCGCATCGCTGTGGCCGAAGGTGCAGATGCAATCCTGTTAGGGATCGGCGGTAGCGCAACCAGCGACCTCGGGCTTGGCGCACTCGAAGCACTGGGCCTCCGACTGGTCGATTCTAACAACAAGCGCATTGAGCGGATCATCCCGTCACGCTGGCCGGAAGTGGCACAATTATCCGGTGACATCGCGGTACCCTTGCCGCCCATTTACATCGCTTGCGACGTCGACAATCCGCTCCTCGGCCCACGTGGCGCGGCAGCCGTCTATGGCCCCCAAAAAGGACTCCCCGCTGATGAAGTCGAGGCGTTCGACGACGCAGCTGCAGACCTCGCGGCCAAGCTCTGCCAACACTTCAATCAGCCCCAAAATTTACACGAATTACCCGGTAGCGGTGCCGCCGGCGGCATCGGCTTCGGCCTCAAAGTTGCCTGTAATGCGGAATTCATCGCGGGCTTCGAGCTCGTCACCGCATGGCTCGATCTCGACGCGAAAATCGCCGCCGCAGACCTGATCCTCACCGGCGAAGGCAAAATTGACAGCAGCTCTCTCAGCGGCAAAGGCCCGGTCGCACTGGTCACCGCG
>DOCS01000079.1:18360-18816 GCA_003503355.1 Opitutia bacterium | reverse complement strand
CAACAACCAGCACCTCGGCATGGTCGTTCAGTGGGAAGATCTGCTCTATGAAAGCGTGCGTGGTCAAACCGTTCTTTGCGACAAGGAAAACATCGGTGGCCCGGACAATATCGAAGCGATCTATCCAGATTTTGTTACCATCGCCAAAGGATTCGGCGTTGCCGGTAGGCGCGTGGTCAAACGCGAAGACCTACGTGATGCGATTCAAGAGATGATCGCCCACGACGGTCCGTACCTCCTCGAAGTGATTGTTCCTTACACCGAACACGTTTTACCAATGATCAAGCAAGGGCTCGGCGCGAAGGAAATTCTAATTAAATCCGAATAAGTTTTTTAATTTGTACAATGCGGACTTTCCCATCGTGGAGAGTCCGCATTTTCATTGGCTCCCAAAGACAGACAAACAGCACATGAAACTCACACCACTCACACTCATCGCCTTAATCGGCCTAAACG
>DOCS01000079.1:0-18275 GCA_003503355.1 Opitutia bacterium | reverse complement strand
TACCTTGATTGACCAAGGGGTGATTCATCTGGACACCGCCTATGCCGGCGTACTCGAAATCAAGCAAGATCAGGTCGCCTCCTTTGAAACCGAAGCTCCGGTCTTCATTCGTCTCGCCAGCGGCACAACCATGGCGGGCCCGGTTCAGTCAGCCACAGGCGGCAAGCTAAAGATCCAATCCGAAGATGGCACACTGGAGACCGACATGGCCCGAGTCACGGCGTCATGGAGCCCCACAGCGGAAGACCCTCAGGTCGTTCGCCTGCGCGCAGAGAAAGAAGCGCTGCGTCGCCAGTGGAAATTCCGCGGAGGCGTTGACCTGCTGGGCAAAAATGGCAACAGCGAGGAATTCAGCCTAGGCATCAAGCTTGAAGCCAAACTAAAAGGCCCGAATGATGAGCTCGCCTATTTTGCAGAATACGAGCAACGTGAAAAGAACGGCGAAAAGACCGAAGACCGACTCGCAGGCGGCACATCCTACGAATCCTTTTTTAGTGAGGTCTTCGGTTGGTATGTACGCAGTGAACTGGAAACCGACGCCATCGACGCCATTGATCTGCGATCGACCAGCGGCGCGGGTATCTCATACCGCCTGATCAATAATGACCATCAAACGCTCGTCACGCGCTCAGGTCTTGGCTACCGCTATACTTCCTACGATAGTATCAAAGAAGACGAATCCTCGCCGACGCTCGATTTCGGTCTAGCGCACACGTACCGCTTCAAAGACGACATCTACATTGAAAACAAGCTCACTTACGTGCCCAGCTTCGAAGACTTCGCCAACTATCGAGTAGTGCACGACACGGGCGTCGAAATTCCGGTCGGCAGCGGCGACAGCTTTAAGATACGCGTCGGAGTCAAAAACGAATACGTGAGCCAGCCTGCGGCCGAAGAAAAACTGGATACGACCTACTACACTCGGATGATCTATTCCTGGAAATAGACCACAAGCCTCCAGTCTAAGACATTCATCTTCAAGCCATCAATTGATTTACAGTTGATGGCTTGATTCTTTTAAACATACAACTAGCGATCAGTGTCATCACTCTGATCCCATTTCGCAACAAAACACCAGACGCCACTTCGCACATGACCCCCGGCATACTTTTAATCCTCACCCCATTTATTACAGCCGCCATCGGCTGGTTCACCAATTGGGTCGCGATCCAAATGCTCTTTCACCCACGCCAGCCGATGCGGGTATTTTGCTGGAAATGGCAGGGCTTGATCCCACGCCGACAACAACAACTCGCAACTGAATCGGCTGAAATCATCGAGCGTGAAATCCTCCAGCAGCACATGATCCTGAACGAGATCAAAAAAATCGAACTCGGCCCGTATCTAGAAAAAACCGCCCACACATTGGTCTGGGAGCGCATCGGCCCGCAACTCAAAGCGATTCCGCTACTCGGCAGTTTCGTCAACGACGGCATTCTGGCAAAATTCGAAGTCATCGCCTGCGCTGAGATCAAGAACGAAGCTGGCCCATTGATTGAAAAAGTAGCCACCCAATTCGAAGCCTCCGTCGACCTCAAACAAATGATCGAAGACAACATCGCGGCCTTCGACCTCGAGCGCTTGGAAGCGATCGTCAACGCGGTGGCCAAGCGCGAATTCCGCACCATAGAGCGCCTTGGCGCCGCCTTGGGCTTCATTATAGGCTGCGTTCAAGTCGCGCTGTTCTGGGCCACCGGCGCCATTGCGCTGTAACCGAGCGCCTGCCAAATCCGCCCAAGGCGCTTATATCTGCGTCATAGAAAAACGGGGAATTGATTAAATGAATTTAATCAATTCCTCGTCGCGAAGCCCCATCGTACCCTTACAAAAATCCAACATATCCGCTTGCATAGGTGCCGAAAACGCGACCGGCCCTTCTGGAAACTCAAAGACATAACGAGCACAGTGCAGCGCTTGACGCTTGATCGGAAGTGCTGCCTGCAAACGGTCGGTCCACCCCGATTCAACGAAATCAATATATAGAGTCTCGTCCGGTCCGTAGATTTTATCACCGACCACACGCTTCTCCAACCATTCCGCATGCACGCGGATCTGATGCTTGCGCCCCGTCTCCGGCTCGACCCGGCAGAGCGTAAACCCGTTCCTCGAGATCAAAGGAAAAAAGTCCGTCACAGCAGTCTGAGACGTACGGTCATAACTCACCTCCGACTTCACAAAGACCGGCCCGCCCTTACGTCGCGCAATCGGTTCATCGACATGAATCGGGGTTGAGAACTCACCTTCCAAAATTGCGATATATTCCTTCTTCACAATTCGGTTCTGTATAGCCATTTGAAATTTGCGAGCCACCGAAGGGCGTTTCGCAAATAGGATCAAACCGCTGGTTTCGCGATCGAGCCGCGCGACGAGGTGCAGCTTTTCGGCACCCGTGTGCTCCCGCACCACGCCCACCAAACTGGACAGCGGACCGTTCTTCGACGGGTGGCAAACCAGCCAACCAGGCTTATTAATAATCAGCAGATTGTCATCTTCCTGGACGATCCAGTCCGGAAAGACAGCCAAATCGACCAACGGAGCTTCTTCACCATATGGATTCATTTCGTACTTCCTTTGTGTTTTTCCAGGCGCATCTTCCTTAAAATAGCGCCCCCTATTCGTGTCACCGGCACCAGCGGAAATTTACTCCCGAATAGCGCGATGAGCTTATTCCTCCAGCCCGTGACCAACAGCGACTTGCCACTAGCAAGTGCACGAAGCGTTAAATCAGCCACTTGCTCGGCAGTCATATCGAGCCCCGAGCTCGTGCCCCGATCCATCGGCGGGGTCTCAAAACCGGCCGCTCGAAAGAAATTCGACTGCGTCGGCCCTGGGCAGACTGCCAACGCACTGACTTTCGTATCACGAAGATCCTCATTCAGCGCCAGGGTCCAATTGAGTACAAATGCCTTGGTCGCACCATAAGTCGCCAAATAAGGGGTCGGTTGAAACCCAGCAGTAGAGGCAATATTAATCACTGCGCCCCCGCGCTCCAACATCTGGGGCAACAAACGCGCTGTCAGGTCCACCACCGCCCTGACATTCAAGTCAATCATACTTAGCTGCTTACCATGCTCTAAGTCGTGCAGGCAGCCATAATCGCCAAATCCGCTATTGTTGAACAACAGCACCTCGCCAGGGTCGGCCTTGGCAATTATCGACTTCAATTGCTCCGCTGAAGCCCCTAAATCACTGGGATTGGTCAAATCGGTCGACAAATGCACCCCCCTGTCAGCAAAAAAATATTCCGGTTTTGAACGAGAAAGATTGCATACCGTGACCGTCGGAGCTAACTTCATAATTGCTTTGATAAGTGAGCAGCCAATACCCGATGAACCCCCTGTAACAATGATTACAGATGTGCGTTTTAAATATATTAGAGGTATTGGCATTTTCGTACGAATAGGAGTCAACCCGTTTGATCAAATTGATCAAACCCGTGTTGGCTCTTTTTTTTGCTCATGCCAGTCAGAGTGGCAGTGACAAGTGTCACCGTTAACTGAGAACCCACAACAGAAAAGGAATAAAATATATGAAGCAGCATGATGTCATCATCTCCGGTTTGAACATGGATCTTACCGATGCGATTAGGAATGTGGTTCAAGCCAAAGTAGAAAAACTCTACGAACACGAAGATCATATTATCCGCATGCGAGTGGAACTGGAATACGACAGTCACAAACGAACGCACCAAAACGAATTTATCGCCAAGGGCACGCTAGAAGTCCGAGGCAATGATCACAATGCCCACGCGGAAACAGATGACCTTTACAAGTCAATCGATGAAATGGTCCAAAAGCTAGACCGCATGATTCGCCGCCGTTCTCGCCTCAAGACGGTGAAGCGCAAGGATACACACGTCATTGACCTCCCGGTCGACATCCCAAAGGCTGTCTAGCGCCCCCACCCCACCTCCTCTTTACAACAAGCCCGACTCTCATCGAGAGTCGGGCTTGCTTTTTCCCTCAAGTTCGCAAACGTGCAGCATTATGCCCGTACATATCTACCAAATCCTCCACGTAACTGGAATCATCATGCTTTTCATGGGCTATGGTGCCCTCCTCGCACGCAGCTTGGCATCCAGCGACAATGTCGCCGTCCGAAAACTCGGCTCGATTACCAGTGGCATTGGCCTCTTACTGATCTTAATCGCCGGTTTTGGCATGATCTCAAAGCTCGGCCACAGCTTCACTGCTCCGTGGTTGATCGTTAAGATGATCATATGGCTCGCTCTCGGCGGAATCATCGTCCTGATCAATCGCAAGCCTGCCCTAGCTAAAGCCCTCTGGTGGAGCATCTTGGCCCTCGGATCTATTGCCGCGGTGATGGTTTACTTCATTCGTTTCCAAGGATAAACTGAGCCGACACAAAAAAAACTTAAGTTTTTAAAAGTTGTGCTTGATCTCAAGCGCTGAATTTGTCTTTATCCCGACTTCCTCAAAAGCACCCGTAGCTCAATTGGATAGAGCGCCTGACTACGAATCAGGAGGTTGGGGGTTCAAGTCCCTCCGGGTGTACCATTTAAAACCGCTTCATTTGAAGCGGTTTTTTTGGGTCTGCTGACTTGATTGACGAGACTTACACTGGCGATGATTCGGCTCCTGCTCACCGGTCTGACCTCCCGTGCGGCGAGCCTCGATTGAATTGACTTAAATATGCGCCCCCCATTTCTTGACTTTCTCAGTCAAGAACCAAAGATTAAGCTAAATGAAAGACGCACCGGCCACAGACTCACAGCACAGCGGACAGCCAGACTTGGAACAAGCCTCGGCCGCGGATCGCGTACGCTGGGCCCACGAGCAGTATGGCGACAAACTGGTACTTAGCACGAGCTTCGGAATCCAAAGTGCCGTCATGCTTCATCTGGTAACCAACCTGATCCCCGACATTCCAGTCATTTTCGTCGATACTGGCTATCTGTTCCCGGAAACCTACCGCTTTGCCGCCGAATTAACCGAGCGCCTCAAGCTGAACCTCAAGACCTACCTGCCGCGCCAGTCGGCCGCTCAACAGGAAGCAATACATGGCAAACTCTGGGAACAAGGCCTTGAAGGTCTCGGGCAGTACAACCGGATAAACAAAGTCGAACCCATGAATCGTGCGGTTCAAGAGCTCGGCGCGACTGCATGGCTCTCAGGGCTGCGCAGACATCAATCCTCTGCCCGCCAGAAACGTACCGTCGCCGAGCAACAGAACAAGATAATGAAGGTCTACCCCATTATCGACTGGAACGAACGCGACATCTACAATTATCTGACAGAAAACAATTTACCCTACCACCCACTCTGGGACGACGGCTACGTTTCGATGGGCGACTGGCACAGCACCAGCAAGCTCGGCGAAGGCATGAGCGCAGAAGAGACGCGCTTCGGCGGCCTCAAACGCGAATGCGGTCTACACGAGTCGAACGCCGGATCCGACTACCAGATCTAAACAGGCAGCACAGCATCGCAGCTGCCTGAGTAGAAATACCGCGAAGAATCAATCATGCACCACACTTGCTGCGCTGCAAGGCGTAGGCATACAGGCTACTGGCTTCGCTCAAGTAGTCATCCGATGCGGGCAAATGACATCGATTATCAAGTCGATCGAGCAGCCCAAAGAAACGCGACCAGGAGAAGCCGCTGCCATCGCCTGCCCTTTGGCACGCGATTTTTCGAAACGGCATTAGCAGATCAGTCGTAATCACACCTGCCTACTTTCACTTATTCTGACCTGCGCAGCTGACAGGACCAAGCAACCGCTGCCTGCCGCCGCGCAAACGCCACCACAACCTTGGGGCCGTCACTCTCGCTACAATACGCCGAGCAAACTCAAACGCTAACAACTCACAACTCGCCACGCTCTACCCTTGCACCTGTGCGCAGAGAGCTTTTTATCAGACTTTTCTAATGGTGCCTCTTAAATCCAATCGCACGACGCAACCGCCTACATTTCGCTCTTAACCTTCTCCGTGAAATCCTCTAGCCAATCCAAGGACAGCCCACCAGAACACGTCGCCATCATCATGGATGGCAATGGGCGCTGGGCCAATGAACGCGGACTGCCCCGCATCGAAGGCCACCGCCGCGGTGCGGAAGCCGTGAAGCGCACACTCAAAGCGGTACAGGACAATGGCGTCAAAATCATTACCCTGTACGCATTCAGCGTCGAAAACTGGAACCGCCCGAAAAAGGAAGTCGATGCACTGATGAAATTGCTCGAGCGTTTCTTAGCCGATCAGCTGCCCGTACTTATCAAGCGCAAGATCCGACTTCGGGTGATCGGTCGTTATCAAGAGCTACCTGAACGTGTCCAGGATCGACTACGCAAAGCCGAAGCCGCCACTAAGGATTTCACTACACACACTTTGGCCCTGGCCCTTAATTACGGTGCACGCACCGAAGTCGTCGACGCCGTCAAAGCGATCGCTAAAGCCGCACAAGCTGGAGACATAGACCTCAACGCGCTCGATTACGACGGCTTCCGCCCTTATCTGTACACCAGCGATTTACCGGACCCCGACCTCGTCATTCGCACCTCTGGCGAGTCACGCTTAAGCAATTTCCTATTGCTGCAAGCGGCTTACGCTGAGCTCTACATTACTCCCGTGCTCTGGCCCGATTTTGACGAAACACATTTTAAAGCTGCGCTGGCTGACTACGCTAGCCGTGAACGCCGTTACGGTAAAACCGCCGAACAGTTGCAAGCTACTTGATTTTCAACTTACCTCTTGTGCCAGTCTAATTCAAATAACTTAGCACTCCATCCTAACCCCATATCCTAGCTATTTTTATGAAGCAACGAATCTTAAGCTTCACGGTCCTTTGGTTGATCGTCACAGTCTCTCTTCTCCTTTTCGGGATCCACGCAGGCGTATTCCTAGTCGCAGCCCTGGCGTTCTTTACCCAGATGGAGCTCTATCAGTTGTTCGATAAGATGGGCCTCAAACCGATGAAAGCACTCGGCCTGATCTGCGGGCCACTCATCATTTTCGGCTCCTATTACATCGGCAGCGGCGATGCCGGCACCGACATCTTCATTCTCTGCTTTCTGGTGTCCGCTCTCACCATTATCAGTAAAGATCTGCAAGCCGGACGTCTGCGCAGCTTTATGCCGACCCTCTTCGGACTACTGTATGTCCCCTACCTGCTGCACTTTTTCATCAAAGTTGTCAAAATGTCTGAGCTGAACGGACACCCAGACGGCACTGCGATTTTCTTGACCATCTGGATCGTGGCAGTGGCGAAATGCACCGATGTCGGCGGATTGCTCGTCGGCATGCAAATCGGCAAAACACCCCTTTCCGTAATCAGCCCGAAAAAGACCTACGAAGGCGCGCTGGGCGGAATCGCCTTTGCTGTGCTAATCGGCCTGTTCGTACTCGGGATCTTCAACTCCTATGCACCCGAAGGCTTCACTTGGTGGCTCTCGGCCCTGATGGCGATCCCAATCGGCATCGCATCCATTGCATCCGATCTAGTCGAGTCCGCCTTTAAGCGACAGGCTGAAGTGAAAGACTCGGGTAACATCATACCCGGCATCGGTGGCATCTTCGACTTGACGGATAGCTTGATCCTGACCGCACCACTCGGCTACCTGCTGTTCAAATACTTGATCTTCTAGATGGCAGAGTCTGCGAAAAAAAAGGTCGTCCTCCTCGGCGCAACTGGCTCGATTGGTGGCAGTACTCTGCGGGTTTTGCGAGCCCATACAGACAAACTGGAGCTCGTCGGTGTCGCCGCGTCCTCCAGCCACCACGAACTCGCCGCCATTTGCCGTGAGTTCAACGTTGCCAACGCAGTGCTTTCAAACGAAGCCGCCTACGCCGAAGCGAAAGCGGCCAACGCCTTCCCCGCCAACACCCAATTGGGCTGTGGCGAAAGCGCACTGATTGAGCTGTCCACCTTACCCGAGGCGGATATCGTCCTCGTCGCAGTAGTCGGTGCCTGCGGGCTTAAGCCAACACTCGCCGCGATCGAAGCCGGCAAGGATATCGCACTGGCGAATAAAGAGCTCCTCGTCCTCGGCGGTGCCTTTGTGATTGAAGCCGCCAAGCGCAAGGGCGTGCGCCTGCTGCCGACCGATAGCGAGCACAATGCCATCTTTCAATGTATCGAAGGCCATCCGCAGCAACATCTCGATAAACTAATCCTCACTGCATCAGGTGGACAATTCCGCGACGCGCCGCTGGCAAGTCTGGTCAATGTCACCCCGGCCGATGCCACCCAACACCCGAACTGGTCGATGGGCCCGAAGATTACGGTCGATTCGGCGACCATGGCCAACAAAGGCCTCGAGCTGATCGAAGCGCATTGGCTGTTTGGCTTGGAACCCGACCGCCTGGAAGTGGTCATTCATCCACAGAGCATCGTCCATTCCTTCGCCCAATTTATCGACGGCTCGATTCTCGCCCAACTCAGCCCGCCGTCCATGACCTTTGCCATCCAGCACTGCCTGCTCTACCCCGACCGCGCACCAGGGGTCGATGCCACCACCGATTTCCGCAACGCCTTTCAACTCGACTTTAAAGCGCCCGACTTCGAGCGCTTTCCCTGCCTTCAACTCGCTTACGACGCCATGCGTACCGGCGGCAGTGCACCCGCGATCTTTAACGCTGCCAACGAAATCGCCGTCGAACGCTTCCTCGCCCACGACCTCGCCTACCTTGACATCCCGCGCGTAATCGATCAGACGCTGAGCAAAGTGGACATCGCCGCGACCACGACACTCGAAGCGCTGCTGCACACCGACGCCGAAGCGCGCGCGGTGGCACACTCATTTTAATCTTCGCCGCTCACGTTCCCACTTCTAGAGCCTGACTCGCTCGCGGAACGAGGCGCCTTCACACGCTTTCTCTTATATGAGCCTTCTCCTCAATATCGGCTTCATCGCCATCGCATTCCTTTGCCTGAGCTTCTGTATTTTTATTCATGAGCTAGGGCACTTCATCGCCGCCAAAAAACGCGGCCTCATCGCCGATCGTTTTTCAATCGGCTTTGGTCCGCGCATCTTCGGCTGGAAACGCAACGGTACCGATTTCCGCATTTCACTGCTACCGTTCGGCGGCTATGTGTCTCTGCCACAACTCGCGGATATGGGCCGACTGGAAGGTGGTGAAGGCGACGAAGCGCAGGACCTGCCCCCCATTTCGTATGCCGACAAGATGATCGTCGCCGTCATGGGCGCGGTGTTTAATATTGTTCTGGCATTCTGCCTGTCGTTAATCCTCTGGGGCGTCGGGCGCGATATTATTAAGTCCACCACCATCGATGCCGTCCCGCAACAGATCGTGAACTCCGCGGGCGAAATTGTCGCCGGCCCCGCCTTCGCCGCCGGCCTACAACCGGGCGACACCATTCTGAGCATTGACGGCAACCCGATCGGCGACTGGATGCAGTTGCAAAATGCAGTCATGACTGGAACTGGGCGTAATGCAGACGGCCTGGCCACAACCGACCTCACCATTCGCCGCGACAAACAACAACTGGCCGTGACCGTTCACCCGATCCTCGTCACATCGGAAGACATACGCACCCTGGGCGTTCAGCCCGGCACCGACCTAGTCGTCAGCATGGTGCAAAGTGGCATGCCAGCTGCCGCCGCGGGCATGCTCCCCGGCGACCAACCGATTGCCCTCAATGGTGAGCCGATCACTTCCTCCGCCTTCCTTAGCGTCTATCTAAAAAATCACACCGGCGGCCCCATTGATGTCACACTCGTGCGCGAAGGCGAGCAACGCATTCTACCGATCGAGCCCAAGCGCGCGTCCGGCGAGGACTCGCCACGTTTTGGTTTTGCTTACTACTACGAAGCTCAAACCGAGCGCGTACATCGCAACCCAATCGAGCAGCTCAGCATCATGGCCAACACCATGAAATCCACACTCGTCGCGCTGCTACACACCGACTCCGATGTCAAAGTCCGCAACATGAGCGGCCCAGTCGGCATCGTCCACGGCCTCACCGCCATGGCACGCTACGGTTGGATCGACCTCATCTGGTTCATGGCCCTGATCAACGTCAACCTCGCCATTTTCAACCTGCTGCCCATCCCCGTGCTCGACGGCGGCCATATGCTGTTCGCCACGATTTCGAAAATCATCGGCCGCCCACTACCGCGCAAAGTAATGGAAGCCGCGTATACCGGGTGTATCGCCCTGCTGCTCTCGTTCGTCATTTATGTCTCCTTCTTCGACGTCAAACGCGTCGGGCAGGACATTGGCATCGGCCAAGACAACGAAGCCGAGACTGAAGCTGCAACGCCGCGGTCCGCTGAACCAAACACAGTCAAAGACTCCGAGACAGCAGACAGCCCTGAATAACAGTCAAAAATAAACATCTCCTGGGCTGAACCCAGTCGCTACGAATGTAGCGAGCGGGCTCAGCCCGCGAATGATCAACGTAACATTACCAGTTTCAGGTCTTTTGTAGCGAGCGGGTTCATCCCGCGATTTAACGACCCGCGCACCGCCAGTTTCAGTCATGTCTCACTCCACTCTTTCCAATCTCGATTACTGCGCCTCGCGCTTTCAGGCCAAACGTCGCGACTCACGCGTCATCCAGATCGGCACTATCGCCATCGGCGGCAATAATCCGATCCGCATCCAATCGATGACGACGACCAACACACTGGACGTCGACGCCACAGTGGCCCAAACACTGGCACTCGCCGAGGCAGGTTGTGAAATCGTTCGCATCACAGCGCCCAACAAACAGGCTGCTGCCGCCTTGGGGGACATCGCCAAGAAACTGCGTGCCGCCAAATGTGACGTACCACTCGTAGCCGACATTCACTTCCTGCCCTCAGCCGCGATGGAAGCCGCCAAACACGTCGAGAAGGTCCGCATCAATCCGGGCAATTATGCCGACAAAAAGAAATTTGCCGTCACGGAATATTCCGACTCCGCCTACGCGGAAGAACTCGAACGCCTGCACGTAGCGTTTTCGCCGATCGTCCTGCGCTGCAAGGAGCTCGGTCGCGCGATGCGCATCGGCACCAATCACGGCTCCCTATCCGATCGGCTAATGAACCGCTACGGCGACTCCCCGCTGGGCATGGTTGAAAGTGCGCTTGAATTTATCCGCATCGCCGAAAGCCACAACTTTCAGGACATCTGCCTCTCAATGAAGGCCAGCAACCCGAAAGTCATGATCGAGGCTTACCGTCTCGCCGCCGCCCGCATGGCTGAAGAAGGGATGAATTACCCGCTCCACCTCGGTGTTACCGAAGCGGGCGACGGCGAAGACGCCCGCGTCAAAAGCGCCATTGGCATCGGCGCACTGCTCAACGACGGCCTCGGCGACACGATTCGCGTTTCACTGACCGAAGACCCAATCTACGAAGTCCCCGTCGCCCGCGACTTGGCCGACAAAGCTATGGCGCTGTGGAAACAGCAAGCCGAACTGCCCCTGTCCGCTGAAACCAAAGACAGCCTCGATCCGTTCGACTTCCGCCGTCGCAGCACCCGCGTGATTGAGCTGGGTCCGAACTGCCTGATCGGCGGCGAGTCGCTGCCCGCAGTCATCGTTAAAACACAGCACCCGATCAGCGCAGCGGCAGAGATCATTCAAGACGTCTGCCGCACCCAAACCACCCAGAAAGAGAGTAAGCTCGAAGGCTTGCAGCTCGCAATCAACAGCAGGGAAGATCTGAGCGCCTTCACCGGACTGCACGAAGCACTGCACAGCGTGGTACAAGCCTTTGTGCTGGAACTGTCCGACAACGTGGACCTGAGTGAACTCGAAACGTTCGAATGGCCCAGCGACGGACTGGCCGGCATCACCCTCCTGCAACACGTCGAGAAGGAAGACGCGTTCTACGCCACCAGCTTCTTACAGTTCTGCCGCAGCAAAGGCTTCAACTGCGCGATCGATTGCCAGGCCGATGCCCTACGCGACGAGATCGGCGCACAACTCGCCCCGATGGGCAGCGCCAACCTTATACTGACACGCAGTGCCTCTGCCGACACACGCCACCCTGCTGGCAGTTATCGCGCGCTCGCCGAAGCGGCAAACGCCTTCGTGCCCGACGCGCCGATCTGGATACGCAACACGCTGAGCAACACATTCGCGCCCAAGGACCATTTCTCCGACCGCTTACTTGAAAGCAGCATCCTCAGCGGCGCCCTGCTGTGCGATGGAATCGGTGATGCGATCAGCATCGAAACCGAACCACTGCTCGAAAAAGCCACCACGCTGGCCTACAATATTTTGCAAGGCGCGCGCGCGCGAATCACCAAGACCGAGTTCGTCGCCTGCCCGAGCTGCGGCCGCACGCTCTTCGATTTGCAAAGCGTGACACAGAAGATTCGCGCCCGCACCGATCACCTCAAAGGCGTCACCATCGCCATCATGGGTTGTATCGTCAACGGCCCCGGTGAAATGGCCGATGCCGACTTCGGCTACGTGGGCGGCGCCCCCGCCAAGATCAACCTGTACGTGGGCAAAGAGTGCGTGAAGTACAACGTCCCCGCCGAACAAGCCCTCGACCGCTTGATTGACCTGATCAAGGAACACGGCCGATGGGTCGAGCCGACTTGACCTTTGGATCGCCTGATACCGCGGATGTTAGCTGTTACGCGCCGCCGTGACACTGCATTTTAAAACGATCGCGCAAAGTCACTGACAACTGAAAATGCGGCGACTCTATAGTAGCATAAAAATAATAAACGCCGCTAAAAAGAACAAAATAATGGATACAGGCAGCATGGTTTGTCTTCCAATTAAAACACTTACCAGAACCTTAACAGTTCATCTGACAGGGTCAATAAAGGATCCCGACATATGCCTGTAATTTGGGTCGGTGCAGACCTGATTAGGGCCGCACGAGGCTATCTAATAAGATGAAATACACAGTTGGTTAGAGTTGAATCTCTGATTCATTCGGATTCACTACTTGGCATGACAACCATCGGGACTCCTTTCACATCCACTGCAAAAAAGGTGCTGATCTGCGGTTCCGGCGAACTAGGCAAAGAGGTCGCGATTGAACTGCAACGCTACGGCGTCGAAGTCATCGCGATTGACGCCTATCCCTTTGCTCCTGCGATGCAAGTAGCCGATCGCGCGCATGTCGTCTCGATGCTGGACGGCGCGGCACTGCGGGCCATTATCGAAAAAGAACAACCCGATCTCGTCATTCCGGAGGTCGAAGCGATTGCGACCGAGACATTGGCCGAACTTGAACTCGAGGGCGCCACGACTATCATTCCCACCGCACGGGCGACCCAATTAACGATGAACCGCGAGGGCATCCGCCGCCTCGCCGCGGAAGAGCTGGGGCTGCAAACCTCGCCTTACCAATTTGCGGATACTTTCGAACACTTCAGCGCTGCGATTGCCAAAATCGGCATGCCCTGCGTGATCAAACCGATCATGAGCTCCTCGGGAAAGGGCCAGAGCGTGGTCAACAGCAAAGCCGACATCGAAACCTCTTGGACAGTCGCACAGCAAGGCGGCCGTGCCGGCAAGGGTAAAGTGATCGTCGAAGGCTTCGTCGACTTCGATTACGAGATCACCCTGCTTACCGTGCGCCACGTCAATGGCACCAGTTTCTGCGATCCGATCGGCCACCTGCAAGTCGATGGCGACTACCGCGAATCCTGGCAACCACAGGCGATGACAGCGCAGGCGCTGAAAAATGCGCAGCACATAGCCGAGGCCGTGACGGCGAGCCTCGGAGGTTATGGTCTGTTCGGCGTCGAACTATTCGTCAAGGGCGACACCGTGACTTTCAGCGAAGTCTCCCCCCGCCCGCACGACACCGGCATGGTCACTATGATTTCCCAAGACCTCCCGCAATTTTCACTGCACGCCCGTGCGATTCTCGGACTTCCGATTCCGAGTATCCGTCAGTTCGGCCCCAGCGCTTCGGCCGTCATTCTGGTAGAAGGTCATTCACGCACCACCGCTTTCGGTAATCTGCACACTGCATTGAGCGAGCCCGACACGCAGCTGCGCCTGTTCGGCAAACCGGAAGTCGCCGGCAAACGGCGCATGGGCGTCGCCCTCGCCCGCTCCGAAACGATTGAAGCAGCCCGCGCTAAAGCGCGGCGTGTCGCCGCGGCGGTAAATGTGCAGTTGTAAGTTGGTAATCGCGTCATGAGCCCGCTCGCTAAGAATTCGTTGCGAGCGGGCTTATGCGGGGAGTCAGAGCACACCGCCTACGGTAGCCACGGATACTTCTTAAACTCTGGCTCGCGTTTTTCGTTCCACGCCTTGCGCCCTTCTTCGCCCTCCTCGGTCATATAATAGAGCAGTGTAGCGTTGCCGGCCAGCTCCTGCAGGCCTTGTTGACCATCCACATCGGCATTAAATGCCGACTTTAGGCAACGAATCGACAGCGGGCTGTGGCCGAGCACTTCCTGGCCCCACTGCACGCCTTCGGCTTCTAATTGTTCGTAAGGCACGACCTTATTGACCAGCCCCATATCCAACGCCTCCTGCGCATTATATTGACGACACAAATACCAGATCTCGCGCGCCTTTTTATGCCCCACAATACGTGCCAAATAGCTCGAGCCAAAACCACCATCAAAACTCCCGACCTTCGGCCCTGTTTGCCCGAACACCGCATTGTCAGCGGCAATCGTCAGATCGCACACCACGTGCAGCACATGCCCTCCACCGACTGCATAGCCAGCCACCAGAGCGATCACCACCTTTGGCATCGAGCGAATCAACTTTTGCAGATCAAGCACGTTCAATCGTGGCACCCCATCTTTGCCAATGTAGCCGCCCTGCTTGTGGCCACGGATCTTTTGGTCGCCGCCCGCGCAGAAAGCGAACTTGCCGTCGGTTTGTGGGTTGAACCCGGTGAGTAATACAACGCCGATGGAGGTGTCTTCGCGTGCATCGGTGAAGGCCTCGATCATTTCAGATACCGTGTCCGGCGTAAATGAATTGCGCCGGTGCGGACGGTTAATCGTCACCTTGGCGATCCCATCGCATTTCTCATAAATGATTTCCTCAAACTTGCGGACTTTTTTCCAATTCATGCCGATACCATAGGACGGCTTTTTAGCGAAAAGCAACGATGGGCTTTGTCATGAGGCAGCTTTCAAACAGAAAAATGCATTCGGCAACGTCGAGCCCAACGCACATCACAACGGCTATCGCCACCGAGCTACAGCAATCGCAATGCGATCTAAAATGCCTCGCCCTTCAAACAGTAACGCGACCGCGACAACGGTTGCATCGGGCAACGTCCCCAACACAAAAAGGCTCTAACGCCGTGCGACGCAAAACCCCCATAGCACCGGCCTTAATATACAAAGCTCGCCGACGAAGCGTCGCCGAAGCTCGGCACGTGCAGTGAGCTGAGCTTGCCGGTTTCGCTGTCCAACAGCATCAGGCGCATGTGGCCCTTCTGGCGCTGAGTAAAAATTAGGTGGCGGCCATCATTCAGCCACACTGGCTCAACAGCCGAATGAGACACCGAGGTCAGGATCTTACTCGAGCGGCTGGCGCTGTCATACAATGCGATTTGAAAGCCGCCACCGACTGCGGCGGTAAACGCTATCAGATTGTCTTTCACCGGATTCCATGCCGGCTCGGAGCAATAGCTACTCACATTGGTCGGCAGGCGGCGCATCGGTCCCCCATTTGCAGATATCTCATACAGTTGTGGTTTGCCACGCGCGTCTGAGGTAAAGACCAATCGACGGCCATCAGGCGACCAAGTCGGTGAGGTTTCCAAACTCTTGTTCGTGGTTAGACGGCGCATGTTCTTGCCATTCGAGTCGGCAACAAAAATTTCCGCATTGCCGGGGCCAGACAATGACATCGCGATACTACGACCATTCGGGCTAAAGTCGCCGCCGGAATTAGTACCTTTAAAGGTGGCAATCGGCTTTTTTCGGCCGCTGCTCAGATCGATCATATAAATATCCGGAAAGCCACTTTTATAATAGGTCGTATACAGCAGCTTCGAACCATCCGGCGACCAGCTTGGCCCAGTCACCAGTGCACGATCCGCAGTGAGCGGTCGCACACGATTAAACAGCAAATCACTGGTAAACACTTCAGAAACGCCACGCTGCTTTCCAATAAAGGCCAACTTGCCGGCAAAAAATCCTTTGCTGTGAAGCGTCGCCTCAACCGCAAGGTCGCACGCACGTAACACCGCATCTTGTAAATCACGCCCCGGCACGCTGCGGCGCAGTAATTCCTGAGCCGGCTGTCCCGAGCTAATCGTCAACAACACCGATGAGCCACTTGCCCGTTCAACCTTGAAAACATAGGCTGACTTGCCCCGAGGCGTCACGGTAAAGCCGCCGTGAATCGCGAAGGCACGGCTGACCAAATTAGCAATCGTGGCGTCGCTACTTTCCACTGCCACCGCTAATCGTCCCTCACCTAAACGCGTTGCCTCGCCGATATCAATGACCTGTGCTGACGCAGCGGCCGGCAGCAAGAAAAACGAAGCAACTAGCAGAAAGAGATAATGTAAGAAGCGCATACCAAACAGATAGCTCAGGGACAGCTGAAATCGCAAACGTAAATCCACTCGCTAAATAAATTTCCAGCCGTTGAGAAGAAGTGCGACGGAGCCTCGACGCGTTTCAGTTTGCGAGTATGTTGGAACGTCTGCTGAAACCGCATCAGTGTGACAAAAATCCCACTCCATCCAATAAGATCCATCGAAACGCCACATAGAATACAGCCCTGATCCAAAGAATTTTTCCGATTCATGTTGAGTCATGGCGAGAGAGTTTCAGTCTGACAAATTCTTCAACCAATACATATAGTGGATACTGAAAGCATCAAAGCAGCTCTTAAGACGGTTAAATTCCCGGGATTCAGCCGTGACATCATTTCCTTCGGTCTCGTCAGAGACGTCGACCTAAAGAACGGCGAAGCTTTAATCGGCATCGAAATCACAACCGCGGATGCAGCCATCCCCGAGCAAATTGCTGCGGACATCAAGTCCACTGTGGGTGCGCTAGAAGGAATCCAGGACGTCAAAGTTCGCATGGAAATTTCGCAGCCGAAGAATCAGCCGAGCCCTGCTGGTGCGGGCGGCACACCGGCAGCCAACAGCGCGGCGATGCATAAAGTCAAATTTGCCGTGGCCGTGGCCAGTGGCAAGGGCGGCGTGGGCAAGTCCACCGTCACCGTTAATCTCGCCTGCGCATTACAGCAGCTCTTGCAAGCAGACGGCAAAGCAGGCGTCGGCATCATGGACTGCGATATTTATGGCCCCTCCATCCCACTCATGCTGGGCGCAGCGGGACGGCCGGAGATCGAGAACGATCTGATCGTGCCAATGGAAAACTTTGGTGTGCGCACGATGTCCATGGGCTTCCTAGTGGATGAAGATACGCCGGTCGTCTGGCGCGGGCCAATGATCATGAAGACGATCCAACAGTTTGCACAAAACGTTAATTGGGGCGAACTGGAGATTTTGGTGGTGGACCTACCGCCGGGCACAGGCGACGCACAGCTTTCGCTGGTGCAAACCATACCCCTCGACGGCGCAGTAATCGTGACCACCCCGCAACCAGCCGCCTCCAATGTGGCCCGCCGCGGTGCACGCATGTTCGAGAAGGTCAACGTGCCTTACTTGGGCGTGGTCGAGAACATGAGCTACCTCGAAGCACCTGACGGCACACGCCAACATCTATTCGGCAAAGGCGGCGGCGCACACACCGCGCAAAGCCTCGAGACCCCATTATTGGGCGAAATTCCGATCGACACCGCAATTCGGATCGGCTGCGACAACGGCATCCCCATCGTCATCAGTGATCCTGAATCGCACGCCGCCAAGGAGTTTTTCAAGGTCGCACGACAGATCATCGAGCAGTTAAATGCAAAAAATGGTAAAACTGCGTAAAGGCTGATTTTGGACTAGCAACTGAAAACTGCGTCCCTATATTTCGAGTTAGATTGTTCACACCAAAGGCACATAGCCTGTAATGAGTAAGGATAAAAAACAGATGTCTACCTCCCGCAACGCCACTAATTCAGGGAATGATTTTGCGGAACGCTCCAGCCTGTATCAAGAATTCCTGGCAGAGCGTGAAGAGATTCTACGCCACAAGTGGATCGAATCCGAAAAGAAGGGCAAAGATATCGGCTTCGAGCGCGCACTGCTCGACTGGATTCGCAAGCATCGCAATAGCTGGCGACAAACGCGCACGCCGAGCAAAAAATAAACTTTTCAAAACCTCAGTGATATCACTGAGGTTTTTTTATGTGCGCCCACCCAGCCGGGCGCACATAAAAAAACCCACCAGTAAAGGCGGGTTTTGTTTAAAAGCGCTTTGGCGAATCAAGCTTAGTTCTTGATTTCGCGGT
>DOCS01000160.1 GCA_003503355.1 Opitutia bacterium | reverse complement strand
TGCGCGACAGCGGCGTGGCACTCACCCCTGCAGACAGCCTGGTGCAAGCCGCCGAGGCCATCGTCGAGCAAGTGAAGTCCAACGCATAATCCTGACAACGATCACAGTTAAACACACATTTCAAAATGAGCGTTCTTGTAAATAAAGACACACGTCTAGTCGTCCAGGGTATCACCGGTAAGACTGGCACCTTTCACACACAACAGTGCATCGAGTACGGCACCAACGTCGTCGCTGGGGTCACTCCGGGCAAAGGCGGCCAACTGTGGGAGGGCACCGTGCCCGTCTGCAACACCGTCGCTGAAGCCGTCAAGAAACACGGTGCCAATGTATCGGTCATCTACGTGCCACCTGCCTTCGCGGCCGACTCCATCCTCGAAGCAATCGAGGCGGAAATCCCTCTAGTAATCTGCATCACCGAAGGCGTCCCCGTGCGCGACATGGCTGAAGTGCGCCGTCGCCTTAACTTCGGCGGCTGCAAGACCCGCCTGATCGGACCGAATTGCCCTGGAATTATTACTCCGGGCGAATGTAAGATCGGCATCATGCCGGGCTACATCCACAAGCCGGGTCGCGTCGGCGTGGTGTCCCGCTCGGGCACACTCACCTACGAAGCGGTCTGGCAGCTCACACAGCGCGGCCACGGCCAATCCACCTGTATCGGCATCGGCGGCGACCCAATTAACGGCACTTCCCAACTCGATGCAGTGCGTATGCTTAACGAAGATCCGAATACCGATGCGATCATCATGATCGGTGAAATCGGTGGCAGTGCCGAAGAAGAAGCCTGCGCCTACATCAAGGAGCACGTCAAGAAGCCTGTCGCTGGATTCATCGCGGGTGCTTCTGCGCCTAAGGGACGTACCATGGGCCACGCCGGTGCGATCGTCTCTGCAAGCGGAGCGGGCACCGCTGAGGCGAAGTTTGCCGCGATGGAAGACGCTGGCGTATCCATCGCCCGCAACCCATCGGAAATCGCCGATGCACTGCTCAAGATCTATAAGGGCTAAGCCCACATCACGAATCTAATCAATCATCCGCCTGTAGCATGCTGCTCAGGCGGATTTTTTGTGCCCGTTGGTTTATCTCCGCGAAATGCGTAATTCCGACCGCAGCTTGTAGTAAAGAGGAAACAAATGAAGCGCGGCTGCAACTTCTTCGCATTTCCGCCGATCCTTACAGTGCCACCTTCGCCTGGACCACGCACCACGCACATCGGACGCCATTGACAAACCACGATGAAAAATTAGCCTCAACACCCGTTGGCCCATGCCGACATCCCCGCTAGAAAGGAACCGACTATCTGCTTATTGACTAAATACATTGCCCGCGTCACAGCCACTGCGCTACTCCTGATCGCACAGCCCGCCAGTCTTTCGGCACGCATTTTCACCAGTGTCGAGGGGAAAACGGTCGATGCGAAGCTGGTCTCGATGTACCAGGAAAAAGTCACCTTCCGGCGCACCGATAACGCCAGGGCTTATACTTTACCGTTGTCCGCATTCTCAGCCAAAGACCGCGCCTTCATCCTCGCCGAACAAGAGGTCGGGCGCCTGAGCCGCATGGCCTACAGTGGCAGCCAACAGCCCAAGATCGCAGCGGTCAAAAAGGTACAGTCCCATTTATCCGCCAGCCGGAAAATCGACCAACTGCTGAACAAATACCGCGCAGGACAACAGCGTGAAGCCGCGCCGATCGTGGACGACGCCACCTACTTGCGCCGCGCCTACCTCAAGATCATCGGCCGCATTCCCACCCACGCGGAGGCGGTCCATTTCCTCAACAACCCTCTGCCCGATAAGCGCGCCACACTGATCGACGACCTACTTGATTCGCCGGGCTACGTGAGCCACAACTTCAACCTGTGGGCCGACATTCTACGCGCACGCACCACCGGCCGCGATGGCAGTCGGTATGGGGGCGTGCACTACGTACCCTGGCTCAAAGACCAGATTCGCCGCAATGTACCCTACGATACCTTTGTCAAAAGCCTGCTGACCGCGGAAGGCTATCCTTGGGATAATCCGGCAGTGGCCTACTACCTGCGCGATTTCGGCATGCCACTCGACAACATGTCGATCACCGCACAAATCTTCCTTGGCACTCAGATGCAATGTGCCCAATGCCACGACCACCCCACGGATGTCTGGACCCAAAAAGACTTTTACCAGCTCTCGGCATTCACCTATGGACTAAAAACCGGGATTACCCCACGGGATCAAAAGAACCCGAAACTAAGCCAAGTAATGCGCGACCTACGCAAAAGATCGCAAGCGCAACAGAACCCACAGCAACCCCGAGCAGCGCAAACCTCCCCCCACAAAGCCGCCAATGAGTTTTTCCAACCACTGCGCTGGGGCGTCGTCCACACCAACCGTCAACTGCAACTGCCGCACGACTATCAGTACGAGGATGCTTCGCCTAAAGACACAATGGAGCCACAGGTCCTGTTCGGCAATCTAGCCGATCAAGCGCTGCATGAATCCGCCTCACGCGTGGAAAGCTATGCCGACTGGATGGTTTCCAAAAACAACAAGCGCTTCACACTGGTGATCGCCAACCGGATGTGGAAGCACGTCATGGGCAAGGGCTTGATTGAGCCGGTCGACCAGCTGACCGATGAATCCGAAGCCGACATCCCAGAGCTAATGAGCTACCTGGAATCACTCATGCAGGCACTCGACTACGACCTGAAACAATACCTGCGCATCCTCTACAATACCGAACAATTTCAGCGAGCCGCAGTCATCGATAATCCCGACTTGGAAGATGACTACTTCTGGCAAGGCCCGATCTTCCAACGCATGAGCGCGGAGCAATTCTGGGACTCCATTGCCACGCTGATGGACCCCGACATCGACCTAAAGCTGCAACCGAGCTACCATAGCACCTTGGGAGGCATTTCATATGAAAGCGGAAAAAAGCCAGCGCCTGTACACATTGCCGAACAAATGAATGCCGAGCAACTCACCGAGCACATCATCGGCATTAGCGAGGTCTACCAAGAATTAACCTCAACACGCAGTGCAGTCAGACAGGCACAACGCGACCCAAAACTCAAAAACCCCGAGGATCTGAAACGAGCAAAAAAAGCCAATCAAAGCGCAAGTAGGGAATGGAGAAAAATACTGAACCCCGACCTGCAGGCACTCGGTCTCGATACCTCAATGGAAATGGGCTCTATGATGGCGGGCACAAGCATGACTTCAGCGAGCCAGACCAAGAAAAAACGGAAGAAGCCCTCAAAGCAAGGCCTACAGCGCGCATCCGAGCTGCAATCGCCGCAACGCAATGGTCACTTACTCGAAGTATTTGGTCAATCCGACCGCATGTTGGTCGAAAACTCGGATGATGGCGGCAACGTGCTGCAGGCGCTGTTTCTGATGAATTCGCCAAAAATCAACAGTGATCTGGCCAACCATTCCACGCCCGTGCTTGAAGCACGCCTAGCCGAGACCGCCGAAGCGAAGCTGGAAGCACTCTACATCGGCTTCCTCGCCCGTAAGCCGACCGAGGCTGAAATCGAAGCCTTGCTGCCGGCATTTAAGCAAGACCCTGAAAAAGCACGCCAGCGCATTATCTGGGCTATGCTCAACACTCAGCAATTCATCTTCATTCAGTAATCCGAACCCCGCACTGCCATGTTTGACGAACTCAACAAAATGGACGAGCTGTCACGCCGCAAGTTCATACAATACTCTGCCAAGGCCCTGCTCGGCGTCGGTCTCTCCACCGGCAGTGCGCCGCTGTGGGCATCGCAAACCGTCCGAAAGCCGACTGCGCGCAACGTCATCTATATTTATCTAAGTGGCGGCATGAGCCACATCGACACCTTCGACCCCAAGCCGGACTGGAAAGACCAAGGCCCAGTCAGCACGATCGAAACCAATGTCAGCGGCATTCAGTTTTCCGAATTCTTGCCTAGCCTCGCCAGACACGCCGACAAGCTGGCAATCATTCGTTCGATGTATTCCAATCAGGGCGCGCACGAGCCGGGCAGTTACTTCATGCACACCGGCTACGTGCAGCGTGGCACCATTAAGCACCCCGGCCTCGGCGCATGGCTAAATAGTATGTCCGGCAAAACCAACTCCACCCTGCCGGGCAACATCCGCATCGGTGGCAGTAATAACGCCCCAGGCGGCGCTGGCTTTCTCGATTCAAAATACGAACCGCTCCATCTGGGCAGTCCCGATGACGGACTGCCGTTTGTCGACCGCCATCACAGTGTCGACGACGTCGAGCTGCGCGAACGCCTCGCGATCGCACAGATGATGGACCTGTCGTTTCATCAAAAATATCCGGCCAAACAGGTGCGAGCCTACGGCGACGTCTACCAAGAGGCGATCAGACTGATGAACAGCAAAGACCTCGCAGCCTTCGACCTGAGCAAAGAGCCGAAATTGGTGCGCGATGTCTACGGCGACTCGCGTTTCGGCAAAAGCTGCCTCCTGGCCCGTCGTTTGGTCGAGCACGGCGTGCGCTTTGTCGAACTCACCCTCGGCGGTTGGGACACGCATAACGACAACCACGACCAGGTCGCGACACTGACCAACCCGCTCGACGTCTCGCTCTCAGCGCTGCTTGACGACCTGCACTACCGCGGCCTGCTGGATGAAACGCTGGTCGTGATCGGCACCGAGTTTGGACGCTCCCCCGAAATCAACAGCAACGCCGGCCGCAACCATCACCCCGCCGCGTTTTCCTGCGCGCTCGCCGGCGGTGGCATCCGCGGCGGCCAAGTGTACGGCTCGACCGATGCCAGCGGTCACTCGATTGCCGAAAACGGCGTCACCGTCCCCGACTTCAACGCCACGATTGCCTACGCCCTGGGCTTGCCGCTTGATAAAGTCGTCCACTCCCCCAGCGGACGCCCGTTTCGTGTCGCCGACAAAGGACGCCCCCTCACCGCACTTTTTTAAACACGTAGGACTCGCGCTTGCGCGATGCCGCCCGAAGCTCTCTCACCCTCCCCCCTCAGCTCTCCCCCCTCAGCCCTAAGCCCTCAGCTCTCCCCCCTCAGC
>DOCS01000127.1:1644-3524 GCA_003503355.1 Opitutia bacterium | reverse complement strand
CGCCAGCACCTCCTGGAATTTGTCAAAATTCTTGCCGGTAATTTTCTCCGGATAGAGAAACATAATATCAATGTCACTGTGCGGATTGAGTTCGCAGCGTCCATAGCCGCCGGTGGCCAGCACTGCCATTTTGCAGGGCAGCGCCCCGTGTTCGGTCGTATAGAGGTCGAGGGCTGCGAGAAATAGGTTTTCGATCACGACGTCGACCATCGCCGAGCGCGCCTGGCACAGCTTGAGCCCCGATTCGCCCTGCTGATGGTGGCGTTTGAGCATCTCATTCTCCAGTTGAATGTAGCGCTTGTAGGCCGGCAGTTGCTGGTTTCGCGATACGCCCGGATCGAAGACTAGGCGCTTTTGCGCATGCTTATGGAGGCGGCGGAAGATCGAGTTGTCTTGGATAGGCATGGACCGTAAGAGATGAGGCGTCAGACGTTAGGGGAAGTCGGCGGGCTTTAGCTTCAAGGGGTGGATTTCAACGACATGCGTCGGCATCGCAGCAACTGATAGAAACCTTCTTTTCAAGGCGCTCGTCAAGCGACTTTGCTGCGGCACATGTTCGGAGGCAGCGAGATCAGAGCGAATGGTGGTAAAATAAATGGCTTTTTTTTTGACGATGAGAACTTATTCGCTTCTGCTTCTGCTCCGCAACCACGCAGCAAATACAAAAGTTTACAGATTATGCAAATCGCAGAAGGTACAGTAGTCGCTATGGACTACGCTCTAAAAGACGACGAAGGCACATTGATTGATCAGTCCCAGCCCGGGCAACCGTTGGTCTATCTTCATGGTCATCGCAACATCATTCCTGGCCTCGAAGCTGCGCTTGTAGGCAAGCAGGCTGGCGACAGTGCTGAAGTGCGCGTCGATCCAGCGAATGGTTACGGCGAGCCCAATCCTGCACTCGAACAGGTCGTGCCCAAGGATCGCTTTCAAGGCGTCGAAGACCTTCAGGCTGGCATGCAATTTCAGGCGAACACCGACCAAGGTCCCGTTTCCGTGCGCGTTGTTAAAGTTGAAGGCGACGAAGTCACAGTTGACGGTAACCACCCGCTCGCGGGCAAGCATTTGAACTTCAACGTCACGATTCAAGAAGTTCGTGCTGCGACGGAAGAAGAGATTGAGCATGGCCACATCCACCAAGGCGGCGGTTGCTGCGGCGGCGGAGGTAGCGAAGAAGGCGGCTGCTGCAACGACGAACCTCAAGCTGAAGGCGGTTGCTGCAACGACGAACCTCAAGCTGAAGGCGGATCCTGCAGCACAGAGGAACCAAAGGGTGAAGGTGGCTGCGGCTGCGCGTAGTCAGCGGCTTCGCCAATGATTTTCAAAAGAGCCCTGATGCGTTTTTCGCGTCAGGGCTTTTTTATGCTGCGTCGTCATTTTCAGGATCAGGCCATAAAAGGGGCGGCGAGTCGCAGATTATCGCCCGCATCCCGCATCGCTAGTCTGGAACTAAGAGGACTGCGGTCGAAGTCCGGTGCTAGTTTTCATCTTGGCTAGTGCTGTGCCATCGGGTATCACCATCCTTACAGGCATTTTAGGGAGGCAACACCGCTTTGTTGGCATGCTTCCTGACTGATTATGGAGCTTTTAGATATAGGATTCGCGTTACTTTTAATCAAGATGGCCTTCTGCGTGTTAACTGGAGTCTTCGGTGTCTACTTTTTAGTGAGTTCCGAAGAGGCCAAGCGCGAGATGCGGAACGCTGTGTGTCGCGCGTTGTTTGGNNGGCGTGAATGCGATTCGTTTTGCTAAATTTGCACGTAGGCTGCGCATCTTAGGGGCGATTTTGCTCATAATTAGCGTGGTTAGCAGTTGGTTTTTGCTGCTTCAGGGGCTCTTTGTGGGTGCCTAGTGCGCCAGTCGCGACCATTTACATCGCA
>DOCS01000127.1:0-1486 GCA_003503355.1 Opitutia bacterium | reverse complement strand
TGTCGCCGTGGGAAATGTCGACGATTGAGTTGTTCGTTCGTGCGGCCAGCCTGATCGGCCTGCCGCGTTCGATGGGAGAGATTTACGGCTTGCTGTTCTGCGCGCATGCCCCCCTGGCTTTTGATGATTTAGCTGATCGCCTGGGGATTAGTCGCGGCTCGGTCAGTCAAGGCCTGAAGTGTTTGCGCCAACTTGGAGCGGTGAAGGTGCAGTACGTTGCTGGGAGTCGGAAGGACCACTACGAGGCGGAGCTTTCCATTCGGCGATTGGTTAACGGGTTTGTCAGTGATCAATTTTCACCACACCTCGAGTCAGGGGCGGGGCGCCTTGAGGCAATCTCCGCATTGATTGAGTCGGAGTCGGATCCCGTGATCCGCGCGCATGCCGCGCAACGGATTGGCACGTTGCGCACATGGCAGCGGCGCATGCAACAACTCCTGCCAATCGTCATAGCTGCGCTCGGCGGTGTCAGCTTGTTGAGAGAACCTGCAGATGTTTCAACGAAGATCGTTTAACGGCGCTTTGCGTAAAACAAGCGCTCAACGATGGTTTACAGGTACATCTGTCCTGTTGTCGGACAAGCACGCATAATGTTAGGTGTTTCGGGCTCGAGTGGCCGGCGGTGACGCAGTTTTTTATGCCAGAGAGCAAGGAGTTCGCCTGAGTAGCTAAGCTGTGCAGGGGAAACTGTCTCAATATTAGGTTTACTAAATCGATGTTTTTTGTCTCTAATAATTATAGACAGTATGCTTTTATCTTATCTATCTTTTGTTGTCCTCGGCTGTGTCGCCTCATGGCTGGCTATTTATTTATTATTGGCCTCTGGACTGGGGCAAGGGGGTGATGGCGAGGTTCAGCACCACCATACACACACGGGAGTGATTCCACGTGTCGGTGGTGTCGGAATCGCGGTCGGCTTCGTGGTCGCCTACCTGCTCTGCTTTTTTCGCTACAATGATGGCGATAACCAGACGGTGATGCACTTCGCCGTGGCCGGTGGTGCGGGCGCTGCCTTTCTGTTGGGCTTTATCGATGACTTTCGACCGCTGGGGGCGAAGCGCAAGCTGCTTGCTCAGATCCTGATCGCCGTGTTCGCCTATATGTGCGGCCTCGAGGTCGAGCAGATCAACATTCCTTTTAGTGAGACCAATGTCGACCTTGGCATGGTTGGGCTGTTAGTGACCGTCGGTTGGTTTGTCGCGATCATGAATTTGATCAATTTAATCGACGGCTTAGACGGGCTTGCCGGAGGGGTCGGACTGATGCTGATGGGTTTGTTAGCCTATCTTGGAATCAGTCAAGGGATCGTGCTCTCATCGCTTCTAGCGCTTGGAATGGTCGGTGCGATTTTGGGCTTTCTGTTTCATAATTTTCCGCCCGCCAAGGTGTATATGGGCGATTCGGGGGCTTACATGATCGGCTATGTCATCGCAGCGCTTTCCTTGCTCAATTCCGAAAAAGGCGCGGTGCTCGCCGCACTGATCGC
>DOCS01000107.1:1323-4061 GCA_003503355.1 Opitutia bacterium | reverse complement strand
GTTGTGATCAGTGTGCCCGCGTGAATCGACAAAGCGCCGTTTGCGGCCGAGGTTCCTTCTTTGTTCAGGCGCCCCCGCGTTATCCACGCCGCCAGCGATTCCAACCGTCGTTGATACACTGATTGCTATTTCAGCGCCGCTAAGATGGAGGCCGCGATGCGGGCGCTGCTGCCTTTGCTCTGCTCATGCCAGGTGCTGCCGGCTTGGCGCATCGATTCGCGTGCGCTGGCATCTTTCGCCAGTTCCAGCACTTGAGCTTCCAGTTGCGCCTCATCGGCGACCACCCGAGCGGCGCCGTTGGCACGCAGCGATTGTGCGACCACTCTAAAATTGTTCATGTGTGGCCCCATTAGTAGTGGCACGCCCAGTCCGGCAGCTTCGATGGGAGTTTGTCCGCCGCTGTTGGGCGCGAGGCTCTTGCCGATAAATGCGAGGTCCGCCACTTGTGTTAGGCGAGTGAGCTCACCGGTTGTATCAGCCAGGTGAATCTGGACCGGGTGCTTCGGTTTAGCCGCTTGCGAGCGTTGATGCCAGTCGAGCGCTTGATTGGTTAGCAAGCGAACCAGTTCCGGGCCGCGCTCGGCGTGGCGTGGTACCAGCAGTAGGCGGCAGTCGATGCCAGCTTCGATCACTGTGCGTTGTATGCGCAACAGGGTGGCTTCTTCGCCGGGCCAGGTGGATGAGCCGAGCAAGATGAACGGTGCGCTGCCATTGTTGGGACTGCTGAAGCCCAGCTCGTCGCGGAGTGTCGCACGTTCGCTCGCGTCGAGGCGCGGGTCGATGGCGACGTCGAATTTAATACTGCCGCTTGAGGCGATTCGCTGCGGGTCGACCCCGAGTTGAATTAGGCGTGCCTGGTCGAGGTCGCTGGCGGCATACAGGTGGTCCAGCTTGCGCAGTAATCGTTGGGCCAGCTTGGACGCTTGTTGGTAGCGTTTAAAGCTGGTGTCGGAGATGCGCGCGTTGACCAGAAAGGTGGGCGCGCCGCGTTGGCGGGCTTGGTGTAGGTGTTCGGGCCAGAGTTCGCTTTCGGTTAGGATGATCGCGTCCGGTTGAATGCGCTGCCATGCGGTTCGCGAGCACAGCCAGAAGTCGAGCGGGAAGATGCCAATGCTGCAGGTGCGGTCCGCATACCGCTTGCGGGCTTCGGCGTAACCGGTGCTGGTGGTGGTCGTCAGTACAATTTCAATACTGTCATCTTGCTGCAGGGCATCGATCAAGGCGCTGATGGCAAAGACTTCGCCGACGCTCACAGCTTGCAGCCAGATGCGCTTCTTCCCGTGCGCGGGCGGCGGCAGGCGGCGGAATCGGCCCAATCGGTGTTCGAAGTCCTTCGCATAACCACCGCGTCGCCACATACGAAGACCGTAGTAGGGCAGGGCGAGCAGCAGCGCTGGAAGATAGAAAAGCCGGTAGAACCAAATCATTGCCGAGTATATCAGTCGGCTTTGCCCTGCTTTGAAAGTATAAAAATCCGCAGTCCGAGGCACAGGCCGTCATGGATGTCCAATCTGAGTGCTGCTGGGATTGGGTTTTGGCGGGTCGCGTAGCCGATTTAGTAGGCGACGCTCAGGCTCAATGTATGCATGTCGAGTCCCGGATTCGGGTAGTCGATACTGGCATTCGATGTATGCTGCAAGCGGTAGCCGATGCTCCATCGTTCGCTTGCTTGCCAGTTCAGGCCGATGCCGCTGGTGAATTGGAAGTTCCCGCCGATGTCTTTGTCACCGAACGTATCTTCGCTTAGCACAGTCGGGCCGGAGGAGAGTGTGAGGCTCAGCGGGCAGTTGCCGTAGGAGACTGACAGCACCGGACCCAGGTGGCAATAAGCGGCGGTGTTGCCGGTGCCGGTCAAAACGCCCGCAGCAGCCTCGATCTGTAGGTCTGCGTGCAGCTTGTCGGTGATTGCCCAATCCCATGGTGTTTCGAATAAGCCGAAGACCTCATAGCTGGAGAGTTCGATAGATTGTTCGCTGTCGATACCTGCGCGCAAGCCAACCTCGGATAATGCGAATTCCGAGGCCTGTGCCGACAGACTGAAAATCGTGATAATGGAAAATAGGCAGGCGTGGGTTCGAGTGTTCATTGCGCGATGTCTAGTTTTTGTATTTAAGTAGGTGGAGAGTGAGTGTCGTCTCTGTGTAGTTAAGAAGATTAAATTAACCAATGAACGCATAGTCGTCAATCTAAGTGGTTGAAGGAAATTGCTGAGAAAGACTCGATTTCTGTTGACCTGTGTGTTGTGGGGAATTGTGTGGGGCTTTCCAAAGGAGAGGTGACAGAGTGGCCGATTGTGCATCCCTGGAAAGGATGTGTACTGGTAACGGTACCGAGGGTTCGAATCCCTCCCTCTCCGCCATTGGAACGAAGCTCAAGCAAATGATTTGCGAAGCGAGCGGGGGATGAGAAGGTCGTTCGACGGAAGGAGCTCCGCGACTGGAGTAGGGGCACACGCAGTGTGATCGCGAACCGATGAGGCGCAGGCTCACTAATTCCTCCTTTTCCGCCATTTTAAGACGCAGTCACCGAAAGGGGCGGGGGCATGAGTGTGCAGGTTCGATTCTCCCTCTTCGCAATTGGGCAAGGGCGCTTTCTGCCGATTTGAAATGGAAAACCGGCACTTTATGATAAAGCGCAGGTTCAAAACGAACCCCAGTCAGTCTAGGATCGTGGCGTGCCGCTTTAGCAAACTTGCGTGGAGCGAATTGTTGTACTGATGGACATTGCGTTGCTAGGGC
>DOCS01000107.1:0-1255 GCA_003503355.1 Opitutia bacterium | reverse complement strand
TTAGGGCCAGGCTGTAGTCAATCCATCGCGTTCTCGGTTGAGGAATGCGGCTAGACACTGGCCCTCAACATGGCCATCGCCCGTCGCCGCCAAGTGATGCGCTAAGCGCACGGCAAACACATCTATCGCAAGTTAATGTTCGAAGGCGGCTGTGTGGTATTGTCTAGGCGGGTGCTTTCATTGCCCTTAGCGAGTCGGCTGATTCCGCAATTGCGTTGATTCGTGCGCGTTAAAGAAAATAATGATTGAAGCGTTAGTTCTGTGATGAACCTAGGCACTGTGAGTGCTGGAAGGGGTGTGCCGATAAATCGTTTAAATAAGAACTTTACATGGTTGCGGGAGGGAAATAGATTTTTAACGGTTTTTGGGGAAATTAAAAATCAACAAAAAAATGTTAAGTAAATTACGTGCATCGTTGAGTGTTGTCTTACTGCTGCATGGTTCGGTTAGTGCCGATCCGGCGGTGTCGGATGTTGTTGCATCTAAGGGTGCGAGCACAACTCTGGTTGATTTGGGCGGTGGCGAGACTTTAAAGCTAAAGTGGATTGCTGCGGATGTCTTCGAAATGGGGAGTCCTACTTGGGAGTCCGGTCGCGGTAGCGACGAGCGCCGACACCTTGTGACTTTGACTGAGGGCTATTGGTTGGGCGAGACGGAGGTAACTCAGGCGCAGTGGCAAGCGGTGATGGGGAGCAATCCTTCTTATTTTAAGGGCTCGAGTTTACCGGTGGACAAAGTGAACTGGCATGATGCGATGAAGTTTTGCCGCAAGTTAACTGAGAGTGAACGTGCAGCCAGTCGCTTGCCCGAGGGTATGGTGTATACTTTGCCGACGGAGGCACAGTGGGAGTATGCGTGCCGCGCGGGCGTGATGGGGGCATATGCGGGCAGTCTCAAAGATATGGGATGGTATTCTGCAAACAGCGACGGCAAGACGCATGCTGTTGGACAAAAGCTTGCGAATGCCTGGGGCTTTTATGATATGCATGGCAATGTCTTTGAGTGGGTTAATGACTGGGTGGCTTCATATGGAACAATTCCAGTTACGGATCCTTTGGGTCCTGATAGTGGTTCATACAGAGCTGCAAGAGGTGGGTCATGGAGCAATAGTGCTTCTTATTGTCGGTCGGCCTTGCGCGCCCGTGCCACGCCCGGCAGTAGCGGTGATATTCTCGGCTTTCGTGTTTCTCTTCGGTCGCTCAAATAAGTTAATTTCAGAGTATAGTAACGCTGCAGTGATGCAGACGATGCTCGC
>DOCS01000146.1 GCA_003503355.1 Opitutia bacterium | reverse complement strand
GTCTCAAGCCTCAGGTCTCAAGTCTCAGGTCTCTTCTCCTGTCTCCCGTATTCTGATACTACCGTAACGAAAAGCCCCGGGGAATCGTCCCCGGGGCTTTGATTAAATTACCAGACGCTGCCGTCCTTCTTTTACAGGCGCTTCACTTTGAAGATGTGCGCCGGGCGGAAGTGCGGGTTGAGCTCGATGTAGTTGTTTGCCCCTTGCCAGGTGTATTCTGCCTGGAATGGGTCGTACAGGTCGCGTACTGTGAAGCTGTCGTGCTCGCCGATGCCCATCTGCTCGAGTGGCAAATCAATGAAGCCGCTTTGTGTGTGCTCCCAGTCCATATTCACCACTACCAGGATCTGGTCCGAACGGTCCCAGTTTTGCTTGAGATAGCACAGGAAGTGCGGGTTGTCGGAGTCGGCGAAGACCAGATTGAAGGTCGTTTGCAGTGCGGGATGCGAATTGCGGATCTCATTTACACGCGCGATCTCGTTCTTGAGGTTGCCCTTCGCGTTCCAGTCCCAGTGCTTGAGCTCGTATTTCTCGCTGTTGTTGTTCTCTTCTTTGCCGGGGAAGGGCTCGTGGTCCATCAGCTCGTAGGCGGGGCCGTAGATGCCGATGTTGGAGGACAAGGTGGCTGCTAGCAGGTAGCGCCCCATGTAGGCCGCACGGTTGTTGACCTGTAGGTCTTCGTGCAGGATGTCCGGCGTGTTCGGCCAGAAATTCGGCCAGAAGTAATCCTTGGTTTCCGAGGTCGTCAGCTCGGTCAGGTATTCACGCATTTCAGACGGCGTGTTGCGCCATGTGAAATAGGTGTAGCCGTGGGTGAAGCCTGCCTTGGCCAAGTTGTATTTACGCTTGGGGCGGGTGAAGGCTTCGGCGAGGAACAGCACCTCGGGGTGGTCCTTCTTGATTTCAAGAATGCACCAATTCCAGAAAGCCATCGACTTGGTGTGCGGGTTGTCGACGCGGAAGACTTTGACGCCGACGCCGATCCAGTAATCGAACACCGATTTGAGCTCATGCCAGAGATTCTCCCAGTCTTCGTTCTCGAAATTGATCGGCAGAATGTCCTGGTATTTTTTCGGCGGATTCTCTGCGTATTGAACTGTGCCATCCGGGCGCCATTTGAACCACTGCGGGTGTTCCTTGACCCATGGGTGATCGGGCGAGCATTGGAAGGCAATGTCGATGGCGACTTCGATTTCGTAGCGCGCGGCTTCATCGATGAAGGATTGGAAATCCTCCAAGCTGCCGAGTTCGGGCAAGATGTCTTTGTGCCCGCCGGTGTCGGCGCCGACTGCCCACGGACTGCCGACGTCGGTGTCGGACGGCGTGAGCGAGTTGTTTTTGCCCTTGCGGAACGCTTTGCCGACCGGGTGGATCGGCGGGAAGTAAACGATGTTAAAGCCCATCCGGTCGATTTCGTGCAGGCGGCTCTTGGCATCCTGAAAGGTGCCGTGAGTGTGTGCATCCGGCCCGCAGGAGCGAGGGAAGTATTCATACCAAGTACTGAAGGCTGCGAGGTGGCGCTCAGTCATCAGCAGGCAGCTAGGTGCGACTGTCTGCAGCTCAGTATTCGGGTACAGCGAGATCAGCCAGTACAGCTCATCGCTGTAGGCGGTATCGATGCGCTCGCGGTCGGACAGCGTGGTGTCGTTGAGGGTCTTTTCATAGTCCTGCAGGCGTTGCTGGTTGTCGCCCTTGGCACGCCCCGCCGCCGCTCCGACCAGTTCACCACCGATCAGTAATTCGAGGTGGATCTGTTCGCCGTTGGTTAGCTTTTTGCCGAAGCCGTCGCGCCATGAGCCAAAGTGGTCGACGCCAGCGATTACGGTGTATTCGTATAAGCCAATTTCCCAGGGCTGGAAGGTGTAGGTCCATTCGTCGTTACCAGGCTCCTCATGCATGGCGGCGCGTACCCAGTCTGTTGCGCCTTTGCGGCGGTGGCAGAACTCGACCGTAAGTAGGTCATGGCTATCGGCAAAGGCATGAACGCGGAACTCGGTCGCGTCGCCAAGCACGCGTTTGACCGGGTATTTTCCGCCGTCAACGGTTGGAGTGAGCGACTCGATGATCACGCGAGCGCGACCGGGGGCATGTTTAAGACTCATATAATTTATGTTTCGGTGCAATGGGGAGGGTGCTTTATTTTTGAGTGATCAGGTCTTTGTAGAGCGCCTGAGTCTGCTCGGCAATGGACGTCCAGCTGAAATGCTCGATCGCGCGTTTGCGGCCGGCTTTGCCGAAGGCCTCTCGGCGCTCCGGGTTTTCCATCAGGCGATTGATCTGATGGGCCAGATCCTTGGCGAAGGCTTCGGGGTTGAGCGGGCTAAACGGGCTTTCGTTGCTCTGCGCCAGCGGTACTAGATAGCCGGTTTCGTCGTGCACGACAACCTCGGGGATGCCGCCGACTGCGGAACCAACCACCGGTGTTTCGCAGGCCATGGCTTCCAGATTGATGATGCCGAACGGCTCGTAAACCGATGGGCAGCAGAACACCGCTGCGCCCGAATAGAGCTTGATCACGGTGGGCTTGTCGACCATCTCGTCGATCCAGAAAATGCCTTCACGCGCTTTTTGAGCTTCACCGATCGCAGCCTTCATTTCCGCGGCAATCTCTGGAGTGTCGGGTGCTCCGGCGCAGAGTACAATCTGGTAGCCGGGGTGCATGTGCTTGATGGCATC
>DOCS01000040.1 GCA_003503355.1 Opitutia bacterium | reverse complement strand
GATTTGGGTATGGCACTACCACTCCCAGAAGCGCGCTTACCACGACGTCGTCGTGCAAGTCTCCAACGACCCTAAGTTCGCAACCGGCGTCACCACGCTGCTTAACAACGACTACGACAACTCCGCCGAGCAAGGCAAAGGTTCCGACCGCCCCTACGTCGACACGCGCTACGGTAAGCTGATCGACGCCAAAAGCACCAAGGCACAGTACGTCCGCCTCTACAGCAACGGCAACNNAACACCGCCAACGACATGAACCACTACATCGAGGTGGAAGTCTACGGCAAGTAAGCCACGTATTCAGATTTCAACGACAAAGGCCCGCATTCAACGATGCGGGCCTTTTTGTGCGCAACCACCAAGGAATCAAAGCACCCCCGTCCAATGGCTCCAACGCTTCCCGCTTCACTTTTCAAGCGATGCAGGACGCAAACTGTCGGACAAGTGATCCTACACCACAACAAGCCGCACAACTTAACGGCGAATGCGCTCGAAGATAGAGCCCTAAGCAGGTCCTATATCTGAACAAAGCCGCTGAATGTGCTTGAATACGAGCAAAAGCACGAATCAACTCATCGCCGTACTGGTCAACGCAAACGATACATGAAATGGTCTTCATTTCCGGCGTTCGACCCTGTTCTAATGATTCTCACCTTCCTCCTCGCAATCGCCTTCACCATTGGGGTTTCCGCGCTGTGCTCGATCCTCGAAGCCATGATCCTCAGCACCACCACTGCTGAAATCGAAGGGCTCAAGAACACCCACGCCAAACGAGGCGAAAAGCTTGAGAAGTATAAGCTCGGGCTGGAAGAAACCAGTTCAGCAATTCTCAGCCTGAACACCATTGCGAATACTCTGGGCGCCACGATGGTCGGTGGCTTGGCAGTAAAGATTTGGCCTGAAGACGCCAATATACTACTCAAAGTCTCGTCAGCGATGGCGATGGCGATCCTGCTGTTCTCCGAAATCATCCCTAAAAATATGGGGGTCCTCTACCGCCCCGCGCTGCAGCCAATCCTCATCTACCCGCTGACTTGGATTTGCGCAATCATGGCGCCCTTCTCGGGCGTAGTCGGGTTCTTAGTCCGTGCACTCCTCAAACCAGTTGAGACAGCCACCGACAGCGACGAAGAAATCCACCTGCTAGCTGAAAAAAGCGCCAAAGAAGGCACCCTCAGCTCGAACGAGCGCGAAGTGATCAACAATGCGCTCAGCCTCGACGAGATTCTAGTCAATGAAATCATGACACCGCGCACGGTAGTCTACTCCATCGACGGCGACGAAACCATCGGCTCTCTATTTAAACAAGAGAGCAACATTCCCTTTGCCCGCATCCCAGTGTACCACGACCAGAAGGACGGCATCACCGGCATCGCCCGCCGGCGCGATATCCTCAGCGCCAAAGCCAAAGGGGAAGACCATATCCAAGTCAGCCATCTGGCCAATGAAGCCATCTTCATTCCAGATAACGCCACAGCCGACAATGCGCTACAGACCTTCCTTAAAAACCATCAGCAACTGGCCATCGCAGTCGACGAGTTTGGCACCATGTCGGGCGTCATTACCATGGAAGATGTGATCGAGCACATCATCGGGCAGGAAATTTTCGAGGACGACGACCCTGCGGTCGACATGCGCGAACTGGCCCGCCGCCTTCAATTCGCGACCAAGCACAAGAACCGCAAAGGCGAGCAGTAAAGGCGCAGGCGACTCAACCGTACTTTTAAAGGCTTCGCGGCGACTAGCCTTGAACACTTTCCGCATAGGCGCGCGCAAAATAGGTCAGGATCATATCCGCACCTGCCCGACGAATGGCGAGTAGCGACTCATCGCGGCAACGCTCCAAATCCAACCATCCATTGGCGGCCGCAGCTTGTAGTTGCGCATATTCACCGGAAACCTGATAGGCAGCCAACGGCAACTCTGTCTCCTCACGCACTTCACGGATAATGTCGAGATACGGGCCTGCCGGCTTGACCATCAGCACGTCCGCGCCCTCTGCCTCATCCAGCGCAACCTCAATCAAAGCCTCACGCCGATTGCCCGGATTCAACTGATACGTACGCTTGTCGAGATGGTGCGTGCCCGCACTGCTGGCGCTGCCCACTGCATCGCGAAACGGACCATAAAAAGCCGACGCAAATTTGGCTGAGTATGCCATGATACTGGTTTTCTCAAACCCGTTCTCGTCCAATGCGACACGAATCGCCCCCACGCGCCCATCCATCATATCGGACGGCGCTACAAAATCGACTCCCGCTTCGGCGGCCAGCACCGCCATTTCAGCCAGAATCTCAACCGTCGCATCATTGATCAAATCGCCGGCACGCGCATCAAACAAACCATCATGACCGTGCACTGTATAGGGATCCAGCGCCAGATCAGTAATCACCGCCATGTCCGGAACCGCCGCCTTAATCGCTCGAATCGCCCGCAACACCAGTGTGCCGGGATTGAGCGCCTCACGCCCATCATCGCTTTTCAAGGAATCATCCAGCTTCGGAAACAACGCCACCGCAGGAATGCCCAAGGCCAACAATTGGCGGCACTCCTCCACCAACAAAGGAATCGTCAGTCGCGAGATGCCCGGCATCGACTCGATCGGCTCCAGCGCCCCATCCCCGTCGATGACGAAAATCGGCTGGATCAAATTGTGTACATGCAGGTCCGTCTCATTGGCGAGCGCCCGCAATGCAGACGTCCGGCGCATACGGCGGGGACGGTGTGTGAGATCAAGACGGAAGTCGGAAGTCGCAGTCATGCGCAGCACCATGACGACTGAATCACTCATTTCAAGCCGAACTCTTTTATCCCCATTTCAAACTTCACACATCAGTTTCCACAAGTCACAGTCCACTCCCTCAGCCTCAGCCCTCAAGTCAAAGCTCAAAGCTCAAAGCTCAAAGCCCAAAGCCCAAAG
>DOCS01000195.1:2302-13297 GCA_003503355.1 Opitutia bacterium | reverse complement strand
CTGAATGATGCCTATGCGCTTGGGCTACCTGTGGATAAGGGCGGTTCAGTTCCGACTCAATATGAACATGATATCTTTCTCGATCCCGGGGCAGGGACCGGGAACTCCTATGGTGCGGGGCCCGGTTATTTACTGCAGGGCGATATTCTCAATTCGCTCGGTCCCTTTTTGACGGTCAAATCCAACACGTTTGTGATTCGCTCCTGTGGTGAAGCGCTCGATCCGATCTCTGGCGAGACCAGTCGAGTGTATCTCGAAGCGGTGCTGCAGCAGGTGCCTGATTTTATCGATTCTTCGGATGGCGCGGAGACGCCGCTCGATCAGTTAAGCTCAGTGGCGAATCAGCAATTTGGGCGCAAATTTAAACTGGTGCAGGTGCGCCGTCTGGATCCCGAGCAAATTTAACATAAATATGAAGAGATCTTCAGTGTATCGAAATGGTTTAGTTGGTCTCTTACTGCTTTGCGCGACTGTCTACTTTTCTTGCATAGAGTCAGACGAGGTGATCAGCTTTGATTTCCAATGTGTTGGCCTGAGTGAAGATTTTCGCCGTGTCGATGTCTACCTGAGTGCCGGCGAAGATTTACCGCGGCAACGGGTGCGGTTGAACGATCTGTCTAAATCTCGCGTACAAAATTACCGAGGACCTTCCGCGGTCGTTTTTTATAATAAGGCCAGCGGGGGAGCGCCTGTCGCGCGAGTCAAGCTGAGCGCGTCGATCAAGTCGCCGCTGTTTATTTTTACGCTAACGTCAAGCAAGCCGAAGCTGGCATATTCAGTGTCTTCGATTGAGAATGACTGGTCGGTGCACGGGAGTAACAGTTGTGTATTGGTCAATCTGTCGAGCCAGACGCTGGATTGGCAGGTTGGCGATCAGCGCTTCGAGCTAGAGGCGAGCGATCAGCATGCGGTCTCTGTTGATGGGGCTAACGACAAGACGTCGGTGGTGGTGTTGGCGTCGGACGCGAATGGCAAAGTGTCGCGTGTCTATCGTGCCAAATGGCGCAATGTGGCCACGATGCGTCGTCTCGTTTTCATTCGCAATACCGGCCCGAACGAGCTGGGCTCGGTACGGGTGCAAGTCGTGGAGGATTTTAAGCCGAAGCAAGCTGTTGCTCCAGCGGCGCCCTCCCGAGACTAAGTCGTCTGATATTAGTCGATCTTGTGCCGACTGTTTAAATTAACACTCCGAGAACGGTGCCGATTCTTTGGACGGCTTGGTCAGTGTGCACTCCCTTCTCGGCAGCGCACATCAAAAAGTCGCTGTGGTAAATTGAAGATAGGCAGGTAAGCTTGTGCGGTAGCATGGCAACAGTTGGCATCGTGTAAGGTTGCTGTGCACGGTGCTACCGTGTGTGTCTGGTGCGAATTGAAGATGCTTTGTGGCGTCGGAGAGGGCGTGCGCTGCGCTGCGCGGCACTGTATGGAAGTGGACACTTTTTCCAAAACCCCAGCATGCGTCCTGCCCCGCGTGGATTTATCCCAGATGTTTTGGAAAATTATTTTGCTATAATGGGCGATGCTTGAGTAGGCTGTTGGTTTGGTACTGTGTATCTGCTTGATTTCTGTATAATAAGTTTTCCTTTCGCTAGCTACTAATTCCCCTAATGCTCAATACCCCAAAGAAAAAGAAATTCAACCCGATGCTGATGAATGTGATTCTCATTAGCTTGGGGATCCACTTGGTCGGTCTGTTAATTCTGGGCGGCATCACCGTGATCAAACACGTCATCCCGGATGAGGCGCAATTCGAAGAACCGCCTGCGGTGGCGGAAGAAGCGCCGCCGCCGGAGGTGAAAGTGAAAATTCCGCCGCCACAGACGCCCAAGCCGCAATCGATGAGTAAACTGAGCATGCGACCGCTCACCAACATCGCGGTCGCCAATGTTGCAGTGGATCTGCCTTCAATGGATCAGTCGTTTACTGTCAGCTCAGGCCTCGGAGGGATTGGTGGCGGTAGTCTGGTCGGTGGCGGCGGCGGTGGTAGCATCGGAATGGGCATGTCGGATGTTAGCGTCTTCGGTCTGAAGGCACGCGCTGAGAAGATTCTCTTTATCGTCGATGCTGGGGCTAACATGGTGTATGATGATAAAGGTGGACTGAACAGCTATCGAGTGATCAAACAAGAGATTAGTGATATGGTTGCGAATCTATCCGCAGGCACGCTGTTTAATGTGATGCTGTTCGAGTCGAACGGACCTCGTTCAAATATCCAATTGTTCCGAGATAGCTTGAAGCCAGCCGGAGGTAAGATCGCGGCTGACCTAGCTACTTGGTTAGCACCGGTTAACAGTTCAGTGAACAAGGTAGGCATTTCTGGTCGTTCCCCCACTGTGACAATCGAAGTTCCAGGTTTTGAGCAATACTTCGCCGGGATGCGTGCATACCCAACCGATCAGGCGATTGCTCAATTTGCGATGGAAATGAATGTAAATGCGGTGTTTATTATCACTGGACAACACGCAGGGTTTGGCAAAATGCGGCTCGAACTCACTGAAGCGCAAAGAGCGTCGAATGATGCTAGCCAGAGTTCGTATTCGGCGACAGCAGAGTACAAAGCTTACAAGGCGGAGGTACCGGCGATGGAGAAAAGACTTGAGCAGGCGGTGGCAGCAGAGAACAAAAAGCGTGCGGCTAAGGGCCAGCCTCCTAAAGTGCTTAATACCCGTTTAATCTCGGCTGTTCAGGAGATGGGCTTAACTTGGAAAAATCCCCCTCCAGGACGGACCGATATTGTTAGACCAACGGCCGACGAGGGAGAGGTGGAAACTTACGTCAAGGCCTTTTGTAAGCATCATTTTCAGAAGAATAATCGAGAGCCACCAAGTATAAATGTCGTTCTATTTCTCGCAGAGGATGAAGAGCTTTCCAAGGCAGACAAAGCTAAGGTGAGTAAATACGTTCGCTATTTCAGGGGTAAGATGAAACTTATCCGCGGACTTGCCGGGATTTCATCATCGGCATCAGCGAAAGGGGCTTCCAACTAGTGCTTTAGACCCACGGCCTAATTGATTATTTCAAAGCCTCGAGAGCTGTTAGTTTATGCGTTAGAGTATGCGTGCGCAACAACGTTGATGGCTCCCGCTTGATTGCTGTGCATAATAGATTGAGTGCGCCTACATGAGAAACAGATATCCGGCGCGAGGCGCAGATGAATTCACTGCAGGCGCATGATGCGGTTGAGCTTTTAGAGGTGGATTGGTCGATTAGCTGATCGGGATCGATGAGGCGTGTTTGCCTCGCTGGCCCGGTGACGGCGGGCGAGGCGCTGGCCGTATGGACGCGCACTCCGTTGTTCTGCTGCGCCCAAGCAGGCGTTTGTTCGGTCTGAAGTGTCTACGGGCCTAGCGGGATGCACAGACGGTTGTCCCGCTAGTTGTTATTCTGAGGGAAATCGCTGTGGATCTTGGCTAACGGCAGACGTCTCGAACCAGTCGGGACGTCTGCCGTTAGCCTACCGCTAGGTTGGCTCTGCAGTGATGCTCAAACCTATCAGGCGTTATTCGGTTTCCCGCGACTTTTGCGCCTCTAGCACTGAGATGAAGGCCTGCTGTTCGCTTCCGCTCAATTGCTGCCATTTGCGGCGGGGGGCGGCTTGCTTGAAATACTCGCAGAGACTCTTCGGCATGCAGAGCTGTTCGCAGATCGGCATCGCGTCGCCGTCGAGTTGTTCTAGCACCTGGTCAATCAGTTGGTTCTCCCAGTTGTACAGGTCGACCACGCCCGCGCTGCTCCTTAAAGGCTTCCTGCCAGATGCCGCTGGCCACCACCCAGACATTTTGACGGATGGTCGCCTCGAGCTGTTCGCGTTTCACTGCCGCATCGCCGGTGAAACTCATGTTTTGCAGGCTGATGGATTGCTGGAGCAAATCCCAGACGTCGTTGAGCACCGAAATGTCCCAGCTGGAGCTAAAGCCCGCGCGCATTTTATCCAGCTCATCGAGGTGTACGAGCACACGCCCTTTGGCGGCGCGCTGCGCAATCAGCTCGATGGTGCAGGTGTCTGCCTTGGAGCCCTGCACCTGCCACGCGCCATAGGTGATCGGCAGGTAGTCGCAGTCGTGCGCCTGCGCGAGGGTGCGCACCAGGTGGCTTTTACCCGCACCGGTCGGCCCGACGATCAGTGGGAAGGTGCGCAACTTAAAGCCCGGCACTGGCTGCTGGCGCGCAAAAAAGAGCGCGCCGAGTTGATGGCAGTAGTGGAACACGTCCTGCTGATGACGGCTTAACTGCGGCGCTTCGTGCGCCGCTTCAGGTTGTGCGTCGGCGTCTGTGTCAAGTAGTGTGTAACTCAGCGGGTCGGTGCGCGCGGCCACATAGTCCTGGAAACATTTCCAGGCGACTGCGTTATCGACCAGTGCCGAGAGCGCTTGCATGAAGATGATGTTCTCCTCGGGGGTGTCGAGCGCAGCCTGGCGCTGCTGTTCCTTGTGCAGGTCGCCCATAATGAGGGCGACCTGTTCGGTATGCGCTGGCTGGCTGCCCGTCGCCGCTTCCTCTATGTCCGCTCGCTCCGTTTCTGCCTGATTCAGTAGCTTGCGCAGCATTCGGTGTGCGAGTGCCTCGCCGGCGTTATCCAGTGCCGCGACATCGACTTTTAGGGTGGCCAATTGCTCGGGCGACCACCACAGCAGATTGAGGAATTCAATGATTAATTGCTGGGTCGCGAGCGAGTAGCAGCCGTGTTTGAGCTCCTGCCAGACGGCGTCTGCGCTAGTGTGAGGGGTAGTGTTGGTGGTGTCTTGTTTGCTTTTTATGGGGTTCCTTGGTTGGTTGTGAATACAATGATCCATTATAAATGAATCGCCTGTATCCGGAACCAGCCGCCCCGAGTCCGCGCTGCAAAACGGCGCACTACGCCGCTCGAAAAAAAAGTTGCACAGCAACCACCGCTTAGCAGCAGTATTTGAATTACGCTGCCAAGATTGGACAGACTTTAGTGCGAAAGGCGGCGGCCGTCAAGCAAAATCGTCGCTGCGCGCGGCGTGTGCGCCTGGTGCTGTCAGCCGCGGGCGCGTTGTGCGCGCACCTTGGCAGCAATTCGTCGCAGCTGGGGAAAACGTACTCGAGCGAGCTGAAGTGGAGCTGAACCTTGGGCGGGCTGCGGTCCATATCCTGTGGTGATCCTTCGCCGTTTGGGCGTTCGGACGGCTTCAGTCCCAGTGTGCTAAGAATGTCTTGATGCGCGCGGTGACGTCAGGCTGGTCTTCCAACACCGGTTGTTGCATGTCGGGGAACATGTGCGATCCGTGCCCCTGTGCTTGCGATCCGCAGTTTAAACGCGCCCAGCCATTGTTGAGATAAAAAGTCTCCTCGAGCTTTCCTTCCGCATCGATGAGCGATTCCGGGACAAAGCAGATGCCTTTTTCTGCCTGCGGTTCAAACGAATCCTGCCAAAAGAAGCGTCCGTTGGTTTTGCCATGGGGGTTGTTGAGTGTGTAGGTTTGGTGCATGGTTCAAATTTTGGTTTTTGTTGCTTGGCTGCTGCCTTCGCGTAGTAGCAAGGCCGGAACGCAGCGACGGCAGCAGTGTTGGATTTTTGCTCACGCAGCGTTCTCCAGATCAAAGCCACTGCGATACTTTTGCTCCGGACGCATGCCCAGTGTCTGGTGTGTGCGTGTGTTCTATTTGCTGAAGAACGCGGACAGCCGCTGATAGCGCTTCCAGTGCTACCTTGCTTTTAAAATTGGGTGTGAATCTACGTCTCTTTTTTATTGGTTGCTTTACCTTCGTCGGTGGAAGCAACTTGTCCAACATTGCGGGGCTGGCTCAATTTTGGGGGATGGCTAAATAGACCTGGTTTCAGAACGTCGGCAGTTTGTGTGGCTGCAATTGCTCGCCGCGGGAGATTTCAAATGAAGGGATCCGTCCTAGAAGATCGCTTACCTAGGGTAAATCTTTAGGCAATGCTGCTTTCCAGGCCTTGAACGCTGTGATTTCGGACTCGAGGTCCGTCATTACCCGACTGATGTGCTTGAGATCATCCTGGTAGCCACCAGTATGGTGATCCGCATTTTCGTCATCTGTTAGTAGAAAGTAGTCGATTGCAATCACGACTCTGGCAAAGGCATAGACTGAAAGCTGGGTATAAGCCCCGTAGAGGGTATCTTGAAAGAGATCGTAAAGGGTTCTGACTTTGCCATCTAATAACCGCTCACAGGCGTCGTTTGGATCCAGATCTCTCAATTTGAGTGCAATGTCACTCGGGATTTCCGAACGCCTTAAATCATCGATGGATATTTTCCTTAGGCCACTGTTGAAGAAATTGTTTTGCATAAAGGGGGGAGGGGGAAATACGTGCGTTCAAGCTGAATCCAGCTAACGATCCTGCCGGTTGTAACGGTACGTTAAATTTGCGCCGTGATCTTTCAAGTTCAATTCATTGCGGCCAAGGGATTGCCCTCTAGGTGGCGCTTATCAGAGCGTTCATTTGCTTTGATGTGTGCTCCAAGTACGTGTTTTAGCCAATCTACATTGGCACGTTGCGCGGCTTGCGTTGGCAGCATCGGTGTCGCAGTTTGGCGCGTATGAGCAAGCATAACGAGGACGGTGTGCAGATGAATGCACTGCAAGCGCATGATGCGGCTGAGCTGCGGCAGGTCGATTGGTTGATTGGGATCGATGAGGCGGGGCGGGGTTGCCTCGCGGGCCCGGTGACGGCGGGCGCCTGTGTGCTGCATCGGGATTTTTTCCAGTCTCAGCGGGCGCTGGAATTGAGTAGGGCGATCAACGATTCAAAGCAGTTGACGGCGCCGGCGCGTGCCGCGCAGTGGACGCTGTTGGAGACGCTGCGGGCGGAGGGCTTGTTGGACTTTGAGGCGGCCTCCAGTTCGGTGGCAGAGATTGCGGCGCTGAATATTTTGGGCGCCACGCGTCTGGCGATGCGGCGGGCGGTGGAGGCGCTGGCTGAGCGTGCGACACGTTGGGAGTTGCCGCTGGTGGCATCGGATGGGCCGTTGTTTGCGGCTTCGGCGGGTGGGGTGCGGCTGTTGGTGGATGGGCGTCCATTGAAGCCGTTCCCGTATACGCATACCGGCATCGTGAAGGGGGATGGTACGTCGTTGGCGATTGCGATGGCGAGTATTGCGGCGAAGGTGACGCGCGATCGTGAAATGCTACGTTTGGCGGAGCACTATCCGCAGTATGGGTTCGCGCAACACAAGGGCTATGGCACCGCCGCACACCGCGCCGCGCTGCAGACGCATGGGGCGAGCGTGATCCATCGGGAGCTGTTTTTGCGCAAGGTGCTGAGCGCCTCCTCGGGGGCTGCGTCATAATTTGGGGTGGTGCTTGCACTGCTCCGCAGGGGTGCACAGGTTGAGCGCAATGAAAGTTTCATTGTTCAGTAGCAAGTCCTACGACGAGACCTTTTTCTCCACCGAAAACGAGGCGATTGCGCAGATGAAGCGGGGGGTGACGGTGCTGAATACCAGTCGCGGCGGGCTGATTGACACCACCGCAGTGATCGAGGGCTTGAAGTCCGGGCACATCGGCAACCTGGGCATTGATGTGTATGAAGAGGAGGACAATTTGTTTTTCGAAGATCAATCCGGCAAGGTGATGCAGGATGATGTGTTCGCGCGTTTGCTGACCTTTCCGAATGTCTTAATTACCGGGCATCAGGCGTTCTTTACCAGTAATGCGTTGACCCAAATCGCGCGTACGACGTTGCAAAATCTATCGGATCTCGAGCAGACCGGGCGCTGCGACAATGAAATTGAACCGAAATAATGGCGGCGCTTGATTTAGAGCAAGTCGCACAGCGCAATGTGCGTGCCTTCACCGTGTTTCGGATGTTTTTTTCGGCGCGGTTTTACTACCCGGTATATGCGCTGCTGTTTCTGGACTATGGGCTGACGCTCGGGCAGTTCGGTATTTTAAATGGTCTGTGGGCGGCAACGATCGTGCTGCTGGAAGTGCCCTCGGGGGCCTTGGCCGATACTTTGGGAAGGCGTCAACTGCTGGTTGCCGCTGGGGTGTTTATGGTTCTGGAGATGGCGGTGTTGCTGATCGCTCCGATCGGGGGCGGCGGGCTGTTGTTCGGTTTGTTCGTATTGAATCGTGTGCTCAGTGGCGCGGCCGAGGCGGCGGCGAGTGGCGCGGATGAAGCGTTGGCTTATGATTCGCTGAAAGCGGCCGGGCAGGAGGGGCGCTGGGGGCATGTGCTGGAGGGCGTGCAGCGTAACACGTCGTTGGCGTTTTTCGTGGCTATGATGACGGGGGCTGCGGTGTACGATGCGGCGTTGGTAAATGCGGTGCTGCGGTTTTTCGGCTGCGCGATGGTGGTGGAGCCGGGGCACTTGATCAAACTGCCGATTGTGTTGACCTTTCTGTCGGCGTTGATCGTCCTGGCGATGGCGCTGCGTATGCAGGAAGCGCCGATCGGAAGGCACGCCAGTGTGCGTGTGACCTTGGCACGCTCTTGGCGCAAGTCGCTGGCCACCAGCCGATGGATTTGGGTGACGTCCTTGCCGTTTGGCATCATCCTCGCCGCGATGATCTTGGACAGTGTGGTGCGGCAGTTTCTGACCCTGGCAAGTGAGTACTGGCGTGTGATTGAATTGCCGATTGCGAGTTACGGTCTTATCGGCTCGGGCATGGCGTTGATGGGGGTGTTGGTGCCACGAGTCGCGCGTTTAATGGCCGAGCGGAATACGCCCCTGAAAAACTTCCTCATTCTATGCGCCGCCGTGCTGATAGGTTTGTGGGGGCTGGGATGGGCGGTGCCTTATTGGGGAATAGTTCCGGCGGTGTTTTTGTATGCCTCTATGCAGTTTACCGGTTTTTTCGTGAGCCGTTATCTCAACGAGGTGGCTCCGTCTGATCAGCGGGCGACGGTGTTGAGCTTTCGCGGGCTGTCGACCAACTTCATCTACGGTGCGGTCTCGCTGCTGTATGCCGGTCTGATTGTGGGGATTCGTTCCGGTGACTCGGCGGTCGAGGGGGTGAATGCAACCGCAACACAACAGGTGATCTTTGTTGAGTCCCTCGGCTGGTTTCCTTGGTACTTTGTGCTCACCGTCGGAGCTGTGTTTCTATTGCATCGCTGGCGCTTCGGCAAATCGGCTTAGAAGGATTCTGAAACTGTTTGGCGACTCACTCGGCTGAGGCGCGAATGTGGGTGGAGCCTCGTTTGATCGTGCGCTTGGATCCACTTCGTGAGCGCGAGGCCGCGGTAGAATCCATTGCCGCCGAGGCGTGCCGTGGGGACGACTAAGCGTCCTGTTTCAAGGTGGCGGCGATGTGCTGATGCACTTTGGGATGGATCAACATGCGATGATGGAAGAGCGCCGGCACGATCTGGTTATCCTCCGCGATTTCCCAATGCGAACTGCGCGCCGGAATAATCAGTAAGTCGAAGGGCGTGCGATAGCTATGGATGGTGGTGTGCTCCAATGCGGAGAGATCGCCGTTGAGCTGTTGCAGCAACTGGCTCCTGAAACGCATATCACGGGAGGCTTTCCCGGGCCAGAAGTAGGCGGTCAGCGTGCCGCGCAGTGGACCAGAAATGCTGAAAAAGTGGCTTACCCGTGCGGCGCCACCCAGTACTTGCAGGTAGTAGCGGGCAATGACGGTTCCCATGCTGAAGCCGATCAGGGCGAAGGGGCGTTCTGAACCAATTGTTTGCTCGATGTAAGTCTGGAGTTTCTCTGCCAGATCTACGAGGCCGTGTTGACCGTTGGCGGGCTCGAGGTCGGGGTAGTGGCACTGATGGCCTTGTGCCGTCAGATAGCTGGCCATGCGGCGATACACGGTGCCTTTATCCCAGATGCCGTGAACCATGATGATGTGCATCGAATGTAGTTAGAGGCGTTCGCCTTTTTTCTGTTTGTCGAGCACTGGGTCGACGTAGATCGAGACATTGGCGTCTGAATCGCCGAGATGTTCTTTCGCTCTTTTGAGCGCTTTGGCGGTCGAAAGAGTTGGATTGCTCGACTCGTCGGTGAATACGTTGCGTTCTTCGATGTAGTCGTACAGTCCCGAATTCTTGAGCACATTGATTAGATCCACTTTCACTTCACTGAGAATGAGGTAGCGGTCTTTCTCGCTCATGTAGCGCAGCAGCTCTTCAAGTGCCATCACCGCGGTCGCATCCATGTTGTGCGCGTTGCGCATTTTTAGGACGACGATTTTGAGGTTCGGGTCTTCGCAGATGCGGCGCATTTGGTCGCGAAACAGATCCGCGGCACCGAAGAAGAGTTCACCTTCGACGTGAACGATGGAAACTTCCGGAATGGCACGTTGCTCGGGCTTGTCTAATTCCGCGAGGTGGCCTTCTTCATTGAAAGTGTACTCGACCATCTCCGGGCGTGCCACCTTTTTGAGGAACAGCATAATCGAGATGCCGACTCCGATGTAGATCGCGGTGTCCAGCGGCATAATCAGGCCGCTGGTAAAGGTGCAGCCGAAGACGACCGCATCGGATTTGGTGGATCGGGTCACCACGCGAATGGCGTGTTTATTGATGAGCGAAATGCCGATCGCGATAACCAACACTGCAAGTGTGGCCTGTGGAATGAAGCGGGTATACGGGCCCAGAACAAATGCGCCGATAAAGACAACGACACCGCTGAGGTAGCTGGCTAGTACGCTACGGCCGCCGCTGGTAGCGCTCAGTGATGAGCGGGTGAGTGAGCCGGACGCCGGCATGCCGGAGAAGAATGCACACCCAATGTTGGCCATGCCAATGGAGAACATCGCTTGATTGGCGTTGAGCCGCGCGCCGGTTTTGGCGGCGAGGGACTTGCCGATCGAGATGCCTTCGAGTATGCACAGCAGCGCAATCGCCAGCGCTGGACTGGCGAGTAGCTGAATATTAGTAAGCGACAGATCGGGTGCTTGGAACGACCAGTCCGCAGCGTTGATGCCCGAGAGGAAGGCGACGCCTTGATCGTGCCCAACGACCAGCGCGGTGCCGACCGAGAGGGTGACGAGGCAGATGGCGACATTTGGCAGCGCTTTAAAGAAGCGGTGGAGGGTCCCATAGAGTGCCAC
>DOCS01000195.1:0-2284 GCA_003503355.1 Opitutia bacterium | reverse complement strand
GCGAGGCTGATGCCGACTGTGATCCAATGGATGGTCTCCATGGATGAGGCCATCAGCGTGACAGAATCGTAAAAGGTCGCCCCTTTGCGCGGCAAGGTCAGCCCCAGTGCCTTCGGCACTTGATTGGCAATGATGAGCAATGCCGCCGCTGTGATGTAGCCGGTGATGACCGAGCGCGAAATATATTGAATGAAGTTGGCGACTTTAAAGTACGCGCCCAGCACGATAAAAACACCGACCATTAGAATCAGCAAGGGCACTAGGCCCAGCATCTCCTGCCCAGCGATTCCAAGGCTGGCAAAGGCGCTGAGCAGCATGACCGAGGTCGCGTTGGTCGGGCCGAGCGTGATGTAGTGGCTCTTAGCGAAGATCGGAGCCACCATCGCGGCAATCGCGGAGCCGTAGATTCCGTATTGAATCGGCAGGCCTGCGATCAGTGCGTAGGCCATGCCCTGCGGAAACGCGAGCAAGGCGACATTAATGCCCGCTCGCGTATCGCCGACCAGGCTACCCTTGAAATCGCTTTGGTAGCCGGCCAGCGATTGGCGGATTGGGAAGAAATCGAGAACGTTATAGTCTCTGGCTGCTGCTGCAGCTTTTTTTACATATTGAAACATCGAGGACACTTTAGATTTGGTTGAATCTTATTCGCTTCTGACGTGTTCAAAATGCAATTTTACTGTCCGTTCGGGTAGAGAGTCGCCATGACTTCGTTGTGAAGCGGCTCCTTCGCGGCGATGATACAGCGCTCATCAAATGCGTCGCCACCTTTCCAGCCAGTTACTTTAAAGCCAGCACCTTGCAGGCAGGGGATAATCGCCGCACAATCCCAGATCTCCATCATTGGATCACACATGATGTCGGTAAAGCCGGAGCAGAGCAGGATGTAACCACCCGCATCGCCCCATGAGCGGTAGAGGGCGGTCTTGGGAGGCAGCGCGGTCCAATCGGCGTTGTTTTGCCACAGCGTGGTGCGGATCGGGTCGGTGGTGCACAATGTCGCCTCGGCTAGGGGGCAGGCATCGCGTCCGGAGACGGGCTTGCCGTTGAGGGTGGTGGTTTCACAGTCGCCAATGACGAGTTGTTTGAGCACTGGTTGGTTGATCGCACCGATCACGGGACGTCCTTTGTAAAGTAGGGCGATCAGAGTCGCGAACAGGGGGACGCCGGAGATAAAAGACTTGGTGCCATCGACCGGATCGAGCACCCAGACGAAATCTGCATCCTCACGTTCGCGGCCGTATTCTTCGCCAATGATCCCATGCTCCGGGTAGCGTTCGGCGAGAATTTCGCGAATGCGTTTCTCTGCATTCTGATCCGCCAGCGTGACCGGTGTGGCGTCGGATTTGCGTACGATTTCAACATCCGGCCCGTAGTGTGGCAGGATTTCTTTCGCTGCCTCTTCGCAGAGGTAAGCGATAAATTCAATAAATTCGTCTTTTTGAGCGCGTGTGAGTTCTGACATAGCTAGCTACTTGGGCTGATGAAAACGGCTAATTTGATGAGTCAAGCGCGAGGTGGCAACTGTAGACTGGTGGGATTTTGATCTATACTGTGACACAGGCATTCCTGCCTGTGTTCTGATCCGCAACCGACAAGAATGTCTGTATCACTTGCAATCTCTGTGAATTCGATATTCAACGGTTTCTGCTATGATTGGAACGCCCATACATGTGATCGACTTCGAAGGCAGCCGCCAGAGCGGGATCGTCGAGTATGGGGTGGTGACGCTGCATGGGGCTGAGATCGTGGCGGCACACACCCGCTTGTGCGCGCCGATCGGCACGATTAGTGATCGCGATCGCATGCAGCATGGCATTTCAGAGCAGGCCGCCGCTGGGGCCGCCCCCTTCGATGCCGAGTGGCGCTTGTTCGCCGAGTTGCGGGCGACGGGGCCGCTGTGTGCGCACAATGCCGCGGTGGAAGATGGGCTGCTGCGCACGGTGTGGCCTTACCCGCGCGATTCACCTGACTTTTCGGCAGACGGCCAACGCACCGCCAGCTGGGGTCCCTGGCTCGATACTTTATATCTGTATCGCCGCATTTATCCTCAGCTCGAGAGTCATAAGCTCGGGGATCTGATCGGGTTGTTTGGTTTACAGGCGTCCTTGGACGAGCAGGCGCAGTTGTACTGTCCGCAGAAACGGCAACGCTATCATTGTGCGCTGTACGATACGCTGGCGTCCGCTTTGCTCTTGCGCCGTTTGTATGAAGAGCCTGCTTTACAAGCTCTGAGCTTGCGATGGCTGTTCCTGCAAAGTTCCTCGACCGATGCAGCCCGCGA
>DOCS01000067.1 GCA_003503355.1 Opitutia bacterium | reverse complement strand
ACTCATCCATGAGCCACAGGAATTGCTCAGCTACAAGCTGAGCGCCAAGCTCGGTTCGACTTCCAAATGGAAGCCAGCTACGACCATCACGCAGAGCGGACAGATTGCGCTGCAATAAGCACAGTCGCCCTTAGCTAATAATAAGAATGTTTCGTTATCAAACACTCTTAATGATGTTAAGCTGCTTGCTTATTGCTGGCTGTGGTTTCGTTCACGATGAGGTAATCACTGGAGCATACCGCCTGATTGCAGTTGATATGGATGAGCAGATGGGCATCTGCTACGACCTCAGCGATGGCAGTGCTGCCGGAAGGATCAATGAGACAGTTTTCGCATATGGGTTCAATAATCGCTACGTCGTAGCCAAGCAGCATCCGAACGATGATCGCAGCATAACGTACTATTATTATTTGGATATGACCAAGGACAGCAAGTATGCAGATCCATCGGATAGCGTCACAGGCCCCTTGAACGAGGGGAATTTCGCACTAGCCTCTCGTAAATTGAGCCTTCCTACTTTTAGTCGTATTTTGAAGCACTTACAATAAATCGGGCTAACCATTCGGCGCACTCAACGCGCTACCGGCTGAGTAGTTGATCTTATGATCGTTTTGACTCAGCACCCTTTCATTAAAGTTCGCCGCCGGTATCGGGTGGATGGTCCATACGTTGACCGTGTGCCGAGGGGGGGCCTCCAACGGTTACGCGACTCAGCAGCAGACTGAAATCAAGCAGTGATCCGACAGACTGCAGAGCTTAGGCACTCGCACGATAACGCGGCCTTGGCGCCGGGCGCTTCGCCGTTTGCGTCTTCGACGCCGGCTGCATCGTGCTCGACTCAGCCGATGGCGTCAGAAACTCGACCTTGTAAGCGGTCAAAAGAATCCGGCTGCGTTTTTCGCCAGCGTCGGTTTCCCATTGATCCTGCTTGAGGCTTCCAGAGACAAGGACTTTGGATCCCTTCGACAGATATTCGGAGAGATGAGGCATATTCCAGCTTTGGACCGGAAGGAAAACGACTCGCTCTCCTTCGTTGCAGGCCAATGTGAACTTACTGAGATGATGTTCACCGACTTTGCGTGTTTCAATATCGGCCGTGAGATGGCCACTAAGTATCGTCTGATTCATGATAGTTTCTTTAAGTGATGGTTGTAATACTGTCGTGAATGAATCTGTCCCCAACGATAGGAACATGACCAATATGCCCCCATTTCCGCAGCAGGTCAACTCGATGGTGCTTTTTCGAGCACCACTTATTGCACGCAACAATTTTGGCAGCCGAAAGCAATACACCACTTGCAAACAAACTGCTACAGCTCAGCTGTTAAACAAATACCAGCGCGTTGTCACTTTGCTGCGATCCAGACTTCCATCGCCAGTGTATTCATGTTCAGCTGTTCGACCTTAATACTTCCCCACCACACAACAGCACATGATTGGACTCATCGAAAACGCAGGAGGCACTCCAGTCGCACCAGGCTACCTCGTCGCGCTGGTTGAGTCGATTTTCAACGAGGGCGGGCATTTACAAACCGTCCTGGAGCTCGATCACCGCCCTCAGCAAGCGGCCATGGCAATCGCGACTGCTCAGGCACTGGCGAGCAATCAACCACTCCTCTTCGAGGCAGGCACTGGCGTGGGCAAGAGTCTGGCTTACCTGATTCCAGGGCTCATTCATGCGGTCGACAGTGAGCGCCCGCTGATCGTATCCAGTCACACCATCACCTTACAGGAGCAAATTCGCAGCAAGGACCTCAAGATTTGCCGCACACTGTTTAACGCGGTCCCCGAGCTCAAACGCTATGCCAGCTTCAAGACTGCACTGATGGTCGGCAAGGGGAACTACTGCTGCACGACGCGCTTGAAAAATGCGCTCAAAGAGGCTCAGTCCTCCAAGCAAACCGAATTCCTCGAAAGCGATGCCAAGGCCGAACTGCTACGCTTGGCGACATGGTCGGCCAGCAGCAAAAACGGCATCGTGCAAGAGCTCTCTCCCTCCCCGCAGCCAGACGTGTGGGACGCGATCAATGCAGACAGCTCGACTTGCTCAAAAAAAAATTGTAATCCGGCGGTCTGTTTCTATCAGCGCGCGCGCAAGCAGCTGCTGTCGTCCAACTGTGTGATCGTCAACCACAGCCTATTGTTTGCGTTGATCAATGCCGGCATGCCGCCCAAAGGCGACGCCCGCGGCATCCTGCTGCCCGATGACTTTGTAGTGCTCGACGAAGCGCACCGCATCCCCGCGATAGCAACCGACCACTTCGGGATTAATGTCAGCTCGTACGCGATGGACCGCGCCCTGAAACGGATCTACAATCCGCGCAAAAACCGCGGCATCCTGCGTAAACACGGACAGAAATGGGACCAGGACGCAGTCGATAACGCGATCGCGGCCGCGGGCGAATTTTTCAGTTATCTGGGCGACACATTCCTGACCAAGCGCTCGATTCTACGCATCCACGAGGCTGACTTTTGCGACAACATCCTCTCCGGTCCGCTCAAGGAAGTGGCCGAGCGCCTCGGAGCGATCATTCAAAAGAGCGATGACGAGCGCGTGCAGGAAGAACTCAAGGACCACCGGCGCAGCATCCTCGGCTACCGCGACACGATCAACGGCTTCGTCACCTTGGCCGAAGAAGGCCATGTGCACTGGCTCGAACGCGGCGGCAAGAAAGGCCAACTGATCACCCTGCGCAGCGCTCCGCTCGATGTGGCCCCTTATTTGCGCGAAGCACTGTTCAACCGTCAAACGGCTGCCATTCTCACCAGCGCCACGCTCTCAGACGGCACCAGCATCGACAGCTTTCAGCAAAAAGTGGGGGGCGAAATCGCCGAGACCCAAGTCGAGGATTCACCGTTCAACTACGAAGAGAATTGCCGAGTCTACATCGCCAATGATGCCCCCACACCCGAACCTGGCCAGGGGCGGCTCGACCTCGACTATTTGGCCAACATGATTTGCTGGCTCAGCCGCAACGTCCAAGGCGGCACGCTGGTACTGTTTACCAGTCACTTTGACCTGCGCCAAGTGCACCAACGCGCGGAAGGCTTTTTCCAAAAGATCAAGCGGCCGCTGTTCAGCCAAGGGCATGGCACCGACCGCAGCGAGCTCACCCGCCAGTTTAGCCAAGCCGGCAATGGCATCCTATTTGGCACCGACAGCTTCTGGACGGGCGTCGACGTTCCCGGCCCGGCACTCTCACAGATCATCATCGCACGCCTACCATTTGACAATCCGAGCCACCCCGTGAGCGAAGCCCGCAGTGAGTATATTCGGGCGCACGGCGGCAACCCGTTCGCCGAAATGACCGTCCCCGAGGCGCTGGTGAAATTCCGCCAAGGCATCGGCCGCCTCATCCGTCGCCACGCCGACACCGGCAACATCGTGATCCTAGACTCGCGCATATTAACCAAGACCTATGGCCAGCGCTTTCTGGATGCGCTGCCGACAGCAGACTTCCAGCGTTTCAATCGCGACAATCGCCGCCAGGTGTTTGCCGCCGAATGATTTCAATAAAAACAACAACCCGTTTCGTTTAATATGCACATGCAGCTCTCATCACACGGCATCTCCGACACAGGCCACGTTCGCGATGCCAACGAGGACGCGTTTCTGATCGACGAAGCGCATCAAGTATTTGCTGTCGCAGATGGACTCGGCGGCCTGCCTGGAGGCAGAGATGCCAGCCAGCGAATCGTCGAGCTATTGCAACAGACTTACAGGCAAATCGATGCCGCCGAAGAACGTGCGGACCTCGGCGAAACCATAATGGGCATCCACCGCATCGTGTCGAAAGAAGGTGTCGAGGCACATCCCTTCACAAGCTGGGGCAGCACCCTCACCCTCGCACAAATCATCGGTGATCAATTACTGATCGGACATGTGGGCGATTCCGCCGCGTATCATTTACATAGCCACCAGTTTGAAAAAATCACCATCGACCACACGATGGAACAGGCGCTCATCGACCGCCTGGGTGAAACCGCCCACCAGATCATGCCCGCGGAGTACCCGCACACGCTGACGCAGTGCCTGGGACAATTCGAAGCGGAACTATGCGTCAAACAGACTCGCCTCACCCTCAGCAGCGGCGACCGCCTCTTACTCTGCACAGATGGCCTGAATAAAGTCGTCTCGATGGAAGCAATCCAACAGATCCTGCAACTCAACGAAAGCCCCGCAGCCATCAGCCAAAAACTAGTCGATAGCGCCAATGCCAACGGAGGGCCCGACAACATTACCGTCATCGTGATATTCATCAATGAATCACCGCGGACCACAGCTTGAACCAATGAAAAAATCAGAAATCTTCCTTCCGAAAGTCGAGGCCAAGCCCGACAATATGCTCTTCCGTTTCAGCCTCGGCCAAGCCCTTTATGACGAAGGTGCAACCGAAGCATCGATCCCGCATTTACAACGCTGCGCCGATTCGCGCGATGACTGGATGCTGCCACGCATTCTACTCGGCAAAGCGCTGCTAGAACACGCTCAGGCCGACAGCGCCAAGCCGATTCTGGAGCACGCCCTGCAACTGGCGGTGACGCAACATCACGACGATCCAGCCGAAGAACTGCGTGGCATTCTGGAAGATTTGTAGCCCTCACAGTCGAGTATTTTAGCGGCTCAAACTGCAGCGACCAGCAGGCTCCTACCTTTGCTGCCTACGAACGGTCACCCGAGAAGGTCGTCGAAATCAGAATCGTCTAGCCCGAAGTGTGTGCGTCGCAGCGCATTGATACGATCCGAATGAAAAAAGTCCTGCTGTTGTTACTGCTGTTACTGCTTCCGACGCTTGCGCTCCTGCAAACAGTTGAATCGATCGATACGCGACACTCGCTCGGCTACCTCGTAGTCATTTCACTGAGTACATACGTCGCCTACTGGCGAGACAAACGTCGCGCTCAGATGGCGGGAAGGCGGGTCTCCGAAGCCACCCTGCACCTGCTCGAACTTGCCGGCGGCTGGCCTGCCGCTTTTGTAGCACAGCAACAGTTTCGCCACAAAACCGCCAAACGAAGTTATCAGCGAACCTACTGGAGTATTGTCATACTACACCAATATCTGGCACTTGATTACTGGCTTGAATGGCAGTTGTTCAAAAACGCGATGAACCTACTGCAAAGTCTCGCACACTGAAGCGAAAGTCTTTACCCCTGATGCGACACGCATCGATGCGGCACAAACATCGCCCCTATAACCCATTCTCAGCAGTGAACGAATCCAACCTGCCTGAAGAAGCTGCAGCAAATCCCTGCGGATTGCCTCTCAACTGCAAATGCCCACATGTACGCTCTCAACGCCTCGCTAGCTCTGAATACGTGTAGCGTTGATACGATTCTGAACACAGCATGAAAATAACTCGCCACACGCTCGACTGGAACCTCCGCCTACTTCCGGCAATCACGCAACGCCTGCTCGATGGCGCTCACGGTGACTTTGTAGACCTGAGCAGCGAGTTGGTCATCGTGCCCACAGTGCAATCGGGACGCCGCTTGCGCGAAGCACTGGCGCTGTCACTAGTGGCACAAGGCCGAGGACTATTCCCGCCCGAAATCGTGACGCCGGACGTGTTACTCGGGCAAGCGATCAAAGATCAGGCCATCGCCAGCGAAGAAAGCGCGACCGCCGCATGGGTCACGGTGCTGGGCGCAATCGACTGCACACAATTCGAAGCACTGTTCCCGATTGCCCCGGAGCAAAGCACAGGGTGGCAAATCGGCATGGCACAGCGCCTTATGCAGCTGCGCAATGAGCTCGGCGAAGAGGGCCTCGACTTCGCCATCGCCGCACAACGCACCGCCGAAGCCGGACACGAACCGGAGCGCTGGCGACAACTCGCGCGCCTCGAAGGCCTCTACCTCGATCAGCTGAATACCCGCGAACTACAAGACCCCAAGCATGCCCGCCGCGACGCCGCGCTCACTTACACTGCCCCCGCGCACATTCAGCGCATCATTCTCGCGGCCAGTCCAGATCCACAGCCATTGCCGCTGCGCGCACTCAGCCATGCCGCCGAAAGCGTTCCAGTTGAAGTGTGGATCTACGGTTCCGACGAAGCCGTGTTCGATGAATGGGGCCGCCCCCTTACCGATCACTGGACGCAGCGCGCGCTCGATTTAGAAGGCTGGCACTGCCACCTTCAAACGGTCGCCTCGCCCAAAGCAGCCGCCGCTTTCATCGCACAATCGCTGCACCACAAGACGCCCGAATCGGTACTGCTTGGACTGGCGGATCCAACGCTCAACCCGATCGTCGTCGATACATTGCAACGAGCCAATATCGCCAGCTACGATCCCGAAGGACAAGCCCTTCACATCGGCGGCGTCGGCCGACTCACCGAGTTACTCTGCCAACTCTGCGAAGATTCGGGCATCGCAACTATACGCACGCTGCTTCAACACCCAGACATTCAGCAATGGCTGGAGCTGGAGCCGACCACCAACGAGCTGCTACGCAACATCGACCGCTTGTTTGAAAACCATCTGGCGCCCGATCTCACCGCGCTGATTCATTTCGCCGCACGCAAGTCCAGCAACGCAGAACTGCACCGCGCACTGAGCAAACTCGACGCGCTCGCCACAAAGCTATTGGCCCAGCGCAACTTTCCCGACGCACTCGCCGAGGCGCTGCAACACATTTACGCCAACAAGCAAATACAGACGAACAGCGAATCCAGCATCCCCTGGAAAGAACGCGCCGAGGCAATTCGCAAGCTCCTGGAAAACGCCTCCGAGGCTCAACGTCTGTTTCCACAGTTGCCTAAAGACTTCAGCCGCTCGGCGTTTCGCCAAAGCCTCAAACGCAGCAGCGTCTATCCCGACCGGCCGGCAGAGGCGCACGATTTACTCGGCTGGCTTGAACTCCTATGGAATGACGCCCCGCACCTGATTCTCGCTGGGCTCAACGAAAGCATCGTGCCCGAATCGGTCGTCGGCGATGCCTTCCTGCCCGAAACCCTGCGCGAGCAACTGGGGCTACGCACCAACGCACAACGCTTCGCGCGCGATGCGTATCTGCTGGAAGCTGTCTGCCGCCGCCGCACCACAGGCCAAGGCCGTATCGATATACTGGTGCCGCAATCCGCAGACGACAACACGCCGCTCAAACCCTCGCGCCTGCTGTTTCTAGGACAGCCCAACACACTCATTCGCCGCACGCGGAAGCTGTTCCACGAGACCGAAAACACCGCCGCTAGTATGGAGCATACACTCGCGTGGCAGCTCTCTCCGCCAGCCAACCTGGCACTGCCTACTACCATATCTGTCAGCGCATTCAAAAGCTAT
>DOCS01000116.1 GCA_003503355.1 Opitutia bacterium | reverse complement strand
CTACCGACGGCTACCGCTGGTAATACGGCCGCGCAGATACCGCCCCAAAACAACGGACTTTGCTCGAAATCATTTTGATTTTGGCCGACAAAAAATGCGGTCAACACGCCACCGGGAATGGCCGCCAGCAACGAGGTGCCGCCAATGATCAGAGTGGTCACCATAAACAGCCCGACACCTTGCGCCCAACGGGAGAACCCGTTGAACAAAGTGCCCACCTCGACAGATTCGCGCCGCACTAAGCCCACAAAGAAAGCATTATAGCCAAGCAACAAAGGCCCGGCAATCAACCACGGCGCGATCAATCCAAGGAGGGGAATCATCACCACAACCTGCTGCAGGAACTGGTTCAGGAAGGTCACCAACACACCCGACCACCAGTGCCCAGATAAAGCTGCCCGCGCCTGCGCCCGGGCATCACGCGCGGAGATACCGCCGGGCACGCGTTGTCGTCGCTGCGATGACAATAGCGGAGCCAACTCGGCTCCTGCAGACGTCTCGGTGGGGAACACAGAGGCATAGCTCGCCCAATCATCCATCGCTTGACACCAGACCAGAGAACTCTCGCCAAGATCCCCCGACGTAAACAGCCGCTTTAAGATCTCCTCGGAAACCGGCCCCTGTTGCTGTCCCTTTTGCTCGTAAAACCATTCCATCATCGTTCGCTTCCTATCGTTGATTACTTCGTTTGCGACTGCTCAATCATCTTAAACAACAGCTCCTTCTCGGAGGCGTCAATCGTCGCATCGATAACCGCATCATAGGCCGCAGCCGGATCGGCCTGCACCCACCCACGTACCACCTGGTTCAAACTATTCCTTCGATCGTTGCCATCGGAGACAGTCGCAGCCCAGATAAAACCAGCCTCGGGGTCGATTTTGGAAATATGATTGACCAGTACTTTCACCGTCGCATCGCGCTCTGGGCCTGCATCGAGCGCCCCAATCCACTCGGATGCGGCCATCGGGTCGTGCTGCACATAAGCTTGTGCCACACGATTGTAAATATTCGCCTGCTGCGCCCGCGCGCCCGCGGGCAGTTGATCCAACCATACCACAGCCTGTGCGGGATCCTGACGGGCCCATTGTGAGAACGCCGCACTCAAGTTTGAGCTCAAGCGATCCTGCGGCAGCGCGGCCTGCATATAATTCATCGCCTCGACAGGCTCGGACTGGATCCAATGATTGAGAATGGAGCCGACGGCCGTGTAGCGTGCCTGATCATCCGAAAGGCTCTCGACAAAGGCCAGCGCGGCGTTCCGATCGTACTTCCCCCATTCGCCCACCATTCGGCCCGCGAGTTGTTGCTGCACCAGCGGATCTTCGCTGCTGGCGATCAGTTCACTGGCGTTCGCGACGCCATGCCTAGGCAATTGATTTCCGATATTACTTAAGGCACGCCGCTTCTCGTCTTCGTATTCTAAGCTCTGTGCAAAAGCCAACGCAGCCACCGGATCCTGGCCAGCCATGATCCGCGCGATGGTGCCCAGCGCATTCATTCGCGCGTTTCCCGGTGGCATTTGCAGCATAAAATCGACCGCACGCCCCGAGTCCGATTCTGCCATCGCTCCAAGCACATCACTCACTTTTTGATCGTACAGCGACCCAGTGGCCACGGAACCCATCCAATCAAGCATTGACTCGATTTCCTCGTAGCTCCGATTCCACGCCAAATTATTTACATATAACTGACTGAGTATCTCACGACGCGACACAGGATCCGACTCCGCTTCAATAAATGCTTTCGCGATGTCAAAATCCTGGTTCAACACTTGGCGAAAGACCGCTTTGCGTGAATTATACACGGAGCTGTCGACTGGCAACGCCTCCAGCCAACCAAGTGCGGCCATCGGGTCCGTGGCGACCCATTGCTGCAGCGCCCCCGAAAGCGCTTTCACTTTCATCGGACTGTCCGGCATCGCCAACGCTGCCTGGCGGGCCGCAGTTGCGTCACGGCTCGCCCACTGCGAAAAAATATCCGAAAACAGATGCGGGGCATAGCGCAACGCTCCGGCAGCCATTTGCGCCTCGGCAATCTCGATCGCACGCTGAGGGTTTTCGGCCGCGACTGCTTGTACCACCGCCTGTATCGACATATTTCGGCTGCGCGGATCCTCCAGCAATTCAGCCATTTGGAGGGCACCCGTCGCATCCTCTACCGCAACCGCCCGCACCACCGCCTGAATGGCCAAACTGCGGAAGCGCACATCCACAACGCTCTGCGCAGCTGCATACGCAGCAGAGGCATCCGACTTGGCCCACGCGCCAAACAATCCTTTCTGCAACCGCCAGCGTTCGCGATGCGGTCGGGACTCAACATAGGCCAACATGCCGACCGGGTCACTCTCCGCCCATTTGGTCGCCAGCATGCTCCGAGCCAGCCGGTTGATTGCCTGCGACGAATCGCCCAGTGATTCAAGGATCGCGGAAAAATCCGCAGGCGAAGCCCTCTGCAGCCGAGCGTATAAAGCGCCGATCTGGTCAAACGGAGTCTGTTCCTGCAGTGATGCCAACCACGCCGCAGTGATCCCGACGTTGTTCACGAGCGAGCGGCCCACGGCATCTTCAAGCGAATGCGTCGATCCGCCATCAGCCAGCTCGACCGTCAACACCTGCTCCGAATCGACCGGTGGCACCACGACACGACCTCCAGGCTCACGAGAACCAGAGAGCAAATAACCGCCAATCAGACCGACGAGTAGTGCGACAACAGGGGGCAACCACTTCATAGCCAGTGAACGTATGACGAGCCGCAGAAAGGGCAAGAACTGCTTTCACCCCGGACCAACGAGCCGATGAAAACACACACCGCCGAGGCGATCACCAGCGGGAGACAGCTGTCTGTGACTGTTGGTCGACGACAAAACTGGCTCACTCACAGGGGACCGAGTGAGCCGGGCAAACCGCGCACCGCCCGGGCACTCATACTCTACTCAACGACCTCCACGAGATCGATCACCTCCATCGCGAGCGCATCACCTTCAACCTTAAACAGAACCGTGCTCTGCTCCGCAATATCACCACCAAGCAAGGCGCGGGCGAGACGCGTCTCTACCTGCTTCTGTAAAAAGCGTTTAAGCGGGCGCGCACCATAGACCGGATCGTAGCCCTTTTCGCCGACCCATTCGCGAGCGGCGGCGTCGAACTCGACCGTGATACGTCGGTCTTCGAGCCGCTGGTTCAAACTCGCCAACAACAAATCCACAATCAGTGTAATTTCTTCCAGCGTCAGCGGCTTGAATAGAATGACGTCGTCGATACGGTTGAGAAACTCGGGGCGAAATCCTTGACGTAATTCAGCCATGACCAACTGACGCACATTCTCAGGGATTTCACTGCCGGTGACACCTTCCGTCAGGAAGCGGCTCCCGACATTGGAAGTCATGATAATTACGGTGTTCTTAAAATCCACCGTGTGTCCCTGCGAATCGGTGATCCGCCCGTCATCCATCACTTGTAACAGTAAATTGAATACGTCCGGATGTGCTTTCTCGATCTCATCAAACAGCACCACACTGTACGGCTTACGGCGCACCGCCTCGGTCAACTGACCGCCCTCATCATAGCCGACATACCCTGGAGGCGCGCCTATCAGACGGGCAACCGCATGCTTCTCCATGTATTCCGACATGTCGATCCGCACCACATTGTCTTCGGCATCGAACAAGGTTTCCGCCAGCGTGCGCGCCAACTCGGTTTTACCCACCCCCGTGGGGCCCATAAATAAAAAGCTGCCAATCGGACGACGCGGATCTTTGATGCCGGCACGGGCCCGCAGGATGGCTTCAGACACGAGCGTGACCGCCTCGTCCTGCCCCACCACACGCTGGTGCAACACTTCTTCGAGCCGCAGCAGTTTCTCCTTCTCTCCTTCAACCAGTCGAGTCACAGGCACGCCGGTCCACTTGGAAACGATGTCGGCGATTTCATCCTGCGAGACTTCCTCCTTCAGCAAGGCACCTTCCTTTGCTTCCACCGCTTCCAAATCTCTCAAGCGCGCCTCCAGCTCGGGCATCTTACCGTGGCGCAGTTGCGCAACGGCGTTGAGATCATAGTTGCGCTCGGCTTTTTCAATTTCAATGCGGGTGGCATCCAGCGCCTCACGTACCCCGCGAATTTCATCAATCGCGCCCTTCTCGCTGTCCCACTGCGAGCGAAACACCGATACCTTCTCGCGGATGCCTGCCAGTTCCTTGGAAAGTGACTTCAAGCGCGCCTTGGAGGCCTCGTCTTTTTCATTCTTTAACGCGGCTTCTTCGATTTCAAGTTGCAGCGAACGGCGGGTTAACGCGTCCAACTCCTGCGGCATGCTATCCATTTCGGTGCGAATCATCGCACACGCTTCGTCCACGAGATCGATGGCCTTGTCAGGCAAAAAGCGATCACTGATATAGCGATGTGACAGCACCGCGGCCTGCACCAGTGCATTGTCCTGGATCCGCACGCCGTGAAACAACTCGAAGCGCTCACGCAGGCCACGTAAAATCGAAATCGATTCTTCGACGTTGGGCTGATCGACCTTCACAGGTTGGAAACGGCGCTCCAGCGCGGCGTCTTTTTCGATATGCTTACGATATTCGTCCAACGTGGTCGCTCCCACACAGTGCAGTTCCCCACGAGCCAGCATCGGCTTCAGCATGTTGCCCGCATCCATCGCGCCTTCACTCTTTCCGGCGCCCACAATCGTGTGCAATTCATCAATGAACAACAGGATGCGCCCTTCGCTGGATTTAACTTCGTCCAGCACCGCCTTGAGGCGCTCTTCGAATTCACCCCGGTATTTCGCCCCGGCAATCAGTGACCCCATATCGAGCGCGAAAATGGTTTTCCCCTTCAATCCTTCCGGCACATCACCGCGCACAATGCGCTGCGCCAACCCTTCGATGATCGCAGTCTTGCCCACCCCCGGCTCACCGATCAGTACCGGATTATTCTTGGTCTTGCGTGAAAGAATACGAATCACGCGCCGGATCTCCTCGTCGCGCCCGATGACCGGGTCCATTTTCCCCTTGCGCGCCTGCTCGACCAAATCGATGCCGTATTTTTCCAACGCCTCGAAGGTCGTTTCCGGATTGCGACTGGTCACCTTTTGGCCCCCACGCAGGGATTTCAACAGTTCCAGCACTTTGTCGCGATCGATTCCGAACTGCTTAAAAAACAGACCCAACTTACCCGAAGGGTCCGCCTGAATTAGGCCCAGAAAGAGATGTTCGGTGCTGACAAAGTCATCTTTGAGCGTCGACTTTACGCCGTCCGCCTGGGCAATCGCTCGCTGCAACGCGGATGAAATATAGACCTGACTGACATTCACGCTGCCAGTGGCCTTGGGCAGCTTGGCCAATTCCCGCTCTGCCGCGAGCTGCACCGCCGNNAGGCGTAATCTGCATGCGCTCCAGTAACGCCGGCACAATGCCCCCTTCCTGCTGTACCAGCGCAAGCAGAAGATGCCAGACGTCAATCTCCTGCTGCCCATGAGTGCGTGCCAGCTGTTGCGCCTCCTGCACCGCAAATGCTGACTTCTCCGTGAAAGTGTTAAAATCGATATTCATAACTGAGGCTTTGCAAGACGCGTTCCAAATTCCCAAGCGACCAAGAACCACCCTAAAAAACACACTAACCTATTATAATGAACCGCTTAACAGACACAAACAGCCGCGAACATATTTGACAAAAATGGACACTGCCGAGCCAACTCGCCACACGGAGAGACAAAATGACACAATCAAGCCAATGCGAATGAACCGCGCAGTCCGCGGCGCGCTCACACCGCAATCATCAATCTACCAGCCTTCAAGCCCGCGACCTCTCTCCTTAGTGGCCCTGTTAGGCAGTCGACTCTCTGCGATTCGGCATGATACTAATTCCAGCAATGACTTGGGCAAACCCGACACCACCTACTTTTAACCTGATCCTGCAGGAAAGCACCACTTGGGTTCGACAACTAAGATTCTATGCGCAAGCAAGCACTTAAGCTTTCTTATTCTTCACAGGCCGC
>DOCS01000216.1 GCA_003503355.1 Opitutia bacterium | reverse complement strand
TCGTCCGCTATTGCCGGCCGTTCTCGACGCCGGAAGAGGGTGCACAGCCAGGAATAGTGATCCGTTTCAGCTCAGAGATCAACAATGGGGTGAACTTCTTCGGCAAGGAACTAGCAGCGGGCGACCACAGTTTTAGTAGCGCTAATTACGCGACCAAGATTCATGGATTCGGGGTATGGCTCGAGAATTATAACGCTGCCGGACTGGCAACAACACCGCGCGCTTACATGGTGCCAGTCGGCAACGATTATTTACGAACCTCCAGTTCGCAGCGGCAGACGCGCACTTGGAATGTCGTCGAACAACGCATTCCGACTCCGTTTACCATCAATCAGAGTGACCTACATTCGCCGGACTATTTGCCTAATCTGAATGGCTATGACGGCAGCTTTGCCGAGCTACGCCGTCACGGAGACTTCAGGGTCTATCATGACAATGGCGATTCGGCTGCGGATGACAGTGAGTTGATTCTCGATTCCCGCCTGATCGGCCGCTCGGTGTGGAATTCCGAATGGATGTTGATCATTCCTGGTGCCAATCTAGACGCCGATCCGATGGCAGGTTTGACCACACTCGCGGAGACGATTTCGGATATTAAACTACACTTCAAAACTTATTCTCATCAAGGCCAGTAGGGGCCGCCTTACTCACCCCCAGCGATCCGATGAAACCATTCTTCTTACCCATCCTTGCCATTCTTAGTAGTTTTCTCTGCGCTGCCACCTCGCTGCGTGCTGAGGGCTTCACTGATACTAGTGTTCATTTTTACGGCGAGGTCCGCCAGATCAGCGGCGCACAGACAGTGTTGCTGCAATCCGGCACGCTGGAAATGACCTTTGTCAACCAATTGAATCCCGCCAATCGTGTCTCACTGCAGACTGAGCTGCGGCCGATTGGGGCGGGTGCGAGTCAGCCGTATTCGTATGCCCTGAAGGTGCCGCTCGCCTATTTGCCGGAAGCGCCACGGCTGCAGGATTTTCTGGCGATCGGTGCGGCATCGACGAATTTCAAATTAACTGCAATCAGCATCGATGGTGTAACGGCGACTCTGCCCGATGGCAGCCAGGAATTCTATGGTTTAAGCTTTGCCAGTCGCTCGATGCAGTACCGTCTCGACCTGATTGTTAAGGCGAACAGCACGGACACAGACGGCGACGGCTTACCAGACTGGTGGGAGGAGCACTACAATCTGAATGCCGCAATTGCCGATTCAGACAGCGATTTGGATGGCGATGGCTGGAGTAATTTGGATGAGTTCAACCGCGGCAGCAATCCGGCGCTGAGCAACCGCATTCCGCAACTTGCAAGTAAACAACTGTTTGTACCCGAGTCCGGAGTAGCAGGACTGTATTTGCAGCTGTTGGATTCAGACAGCCCGGCGGAGGCGATACAGTGCACGCTGACCGCTGCGAATGACAGCAGTTATCAAATCCTCGTTGATGGCAGCCCGCTCGCAGCTGGGGCATCCCAGCAACTGTCACTGATGGAGCTTAGGGCCGGACGGGTGCTGTTGGCCCATTCCAATCGTAATGTAGCGAGTTTTTCTCTGCCGCTTACATGGAGCGACGGCGGTGAGTCGCAAAGCGGTGAGGTCCTAGTAAATGTTCTACGCGCAAGTCGTGAGGATGGCAATGATGCCGCACTGTGGCTGGATGGTTATGACCTTGGCGCTGATGGTCAGTCGCTCAGTCTGTGGCCTGACCGCTCGGGTAATGCACGCAGCGCCTCGCAACCGACGGTCGAGTATCAGCCGATCGTACAGCATTCAGCCGCGGATTTTTCGTTGGCCTCGAGCGCTCATCTGTTTTTTCAGGATGTTGCTTTGAACACAGGGGACCACACGGTACTGGCTGCCTATCAGGCTGGGGAATCCTCTGATACTGCACAGACAGTCTTTGCTACCAATCGGGGCTTTTTCGAACTGGCACCCACCCATCAGGCGATTTCGTACCCAGGGGCTGCATCCTATCAAATCGACGGACATGCGGTACAGGGCTATCAGGAGAATGTCGGCCAGCGCTCCGTCTCGATTTTCCGCCGCACGAATGAACGGCTGGAGAATGTCTCCGGTGTATCGTATGACGGCGAAAACAGCACGGTTACGGCAATTGATCCGCAGTTGCCAGTGATCGGCGGGCGTCGTTTCGCAAGCTCGAATGCTGCGGGCGTGCTGAATCGCCCGTTTGACGGACAGGTACACGAGTTACTGATTTTTCCGACCGCACTACCGGAACAAAAATTACGTGAGGTGCATGATTATTTGGAATCAAAGTGGGCGGATGCCGTGCTGTGGGACTTTAGCACCGAAATTCAGAGCCTGAATCTAACTGCCGCACAAGTCAGTGAGCGCCAAATTATCCGCGGTGGACACGGCGATGATACACTGGGCGGCGGCGCTGGAGATGACATTCTTTCGGGCGGACCCGGAGCAGATACACTGACTGGCGCAGCGGGAGCGGATTGCTTTGTCTTCGGTACAATTGATACGGGCAGGGATTTGATTGCGGATTTTAATCCGACGGTCGATTGCATCGATTTGTCGGCGCTCTTCTGGGGGCTTTTGGGGGATGCGCGGAATTATATCTCCGTGCGCTTGGATGCCAATTTCTCCACTCCAGTGCCGACCCTTGATTCGGTCCTGATCGTTACACTTGCCGATGGTGGCAGTCAGGAAATTGTGTTGGTGGATACCGTTGTGAGTTCGACGGATCTGGTACAGATGATCAGTGAGGGAGCTATTTTAATGGGCGGTCTCAGTATTCCAGTCGATGTCGAGATTGCACTACCGGCAGGCGTGACCGACCAACCGATCCGTGAATTGATTACCGAGCCGTTTGAGATTTTGGTGCGACGCAGTGGCGAGGGGACGGTTGCTGCACTGGACGTGCCGCTGGGCTTTTTCGAAGATGCCTTGGGGGGGCAGTTCATTGTGGACGGTGCGACTGCGAATCAGAAACGCCGCGCCGTGATCAGCTTTGCGCGTGGAGAATTGACCAAAGTCATCCAAGTGCGGCCGGTGCCGAATCTGGACAGTGCAGGCTCCACTGCGTTGAAGGTCGAAGTCTTACCAAACTTTAAATATCGGGTCGTCGGCGCGGCCGTTGAGCGCACAGTGACCGATACTCCAAAGGTCTGGCTCAACGTGGTTGAGGGCAGTGCGGTTGCTGAGTTGGAGCAGCCGGCGCGTATACAAATCCACCGTGAGGGAGATCTGTCGCAAGGGCTAGAAGTAGGCTTCGAGCTCAGAGGAACCGCCCGCGAGGGACTGCACATGCAGGCACTCCCTCGCGCGGTCTATTTTGCTCCCAACCAGACCTTTTCCGAAATTACAATTACCCCGATTGCAGCCGCCTTGGCTGAGGGAGCCAAGTCGGTACACTTAAAATTGCAGTCCGCAGAGAGCTACCAAATTAGCAATCCGCATGAGACGGTGGTGTACCTTGCGACGACTCAAACGGCGGCCGAGAGTGCGGGCTTTGAACGCTGGTTGCGTGCGTCTAGCGATGGTACGCTCAAGAGCTTGAAAGATTTGTCACGCTTATCGGCCGAATCGCGGGCACAGTATATCAGTGCCTACGCAATGGGACTGGAGCAAGTGGCTGAGCTTAAGGCGCCGCGGGTGCAGCTGAACCTTGCAAACGGTCGTCCGGAAATTCGGGTCAAAGACGCCAAGCCGGCGGCTGATGTGAGTTGGAAAATTGAATGTGCGGACAGCCTCGGCGGGTGGACCGACGCGACGCACAGTTTCTCTCAAAGCTATGATGCCGATGCCTTGCAATTCTCCGGTCAACCGATGACCAATGCGCCGAAGAGTCAGTTCTTCCGGGTCAATCTGCAGGTAGCTAGCAGCTCACTGAGCAGTTCGAGCATCGAAGCGATTACCGGAGCAGAGCGCTGGGGGATCAGTGGCAATGCGACTTGGGAGACCGACAGCCAGACGGGTGCATTGACCAGTAGCGGCAGTCTTGCTGGCGAATCGAGCCGGATCATCGTCGAGGTTGCGGGGCCTAAGCTCCTTGAGTTTGAGATGGAGATTGTGGGCGCCGGAGCGGAAGATCTGTTTTGTTTTTATGTTGATGGACAGTTGCACACTCAAACGAGCGCAGAGCCAGTAGATGTGGAGCAACAATTGACTGGGAATAGAGCTTATTTGCTCATGTGGGAATTTAAGCGTGGCTCAGGCGACGCAGTTATTCGCAGGCTGCAGCCATGATGAGACGATTGCTGCTTTGGTTGCCGCGGTTCGCTGTTCTGGCGATGCTGTTGATCAGTGTCTCCTGTGGGCCGAATACGGATCAACAGGATGTGGCGGAGGCTGGACCTGAGGTAGGTAAGCTCTTTGAACTGGGGGAGGTGTCTGTCACTCAAGCTGATTTAAAGTATTATTTGCTCGATAAATATTCGGGGCGTGAGGAAGCCGCGGTGCAGCAGCAGGCTCTGGATGAGCTCATCGTGCAAGCTCGGTTTACCCATACGGCGCTGACTGCGGGGTTGGGGCAGGATCCTGTGGTCAAATCCGAAGTCGCCCGTATTCTGTATTTGCGCTTAAAAGAGCAGCGTGTGAATCCACAGATCCAGGCACTGGCCGCGTCCGAGACGGCTGAGACGACGCTGCGTGCACTGTATGACGCGCAGGCAGACCGGTTTCAAACGGAGGAAGCACGTCGAGTCGCGGTATTGTGGCTGAATCCAGGATTGGACCCTCAGCGTGGGAAAGCTTATAAAGTAAAACTCAATCATGCGCGCGACTGGTTCATGTCGAATCCGGATCTGCAACAAAGCCCTGATCTTGGTTTTTCTAGTCTGTCAGTTGATTATTCCGAGCATCGGGCCACGCGCTTTAAAGGTGGCATTGTCGGTTGGCTGCAGCGCTCGGGCGGTGCAAGTGAGTGGAATCGTCAAGTGGCTAAAATTGCCTATTTAATTGATTCGGTGGGGCAGGCCAGTGCGGTGGTTACCGCGCCTGAAGGCGTTTTTCTGGTCCGCCTGATGGAAGTTAAACCGGCGGTTCAGATACCTTTTGAGTCAGTCAAAAAGGTACTTGATCAGGAGTACAAAGCAGGGCGCAGGCAAGCAATCGAGGCGGGTTTTAAACGCTCTATTCTGTAGGGGATTCGCGCCAGGTGCGTGTGCATCAAGTTCTCATAGGCGATGCGAATGATTCGAGCGCATAAATCGAGACTAGCCGACACGCATCCACTGTTTAGGTTGTCTCAGCTTTATGAAGAATGTTATTCAGTCTCGTTTGCTTGCTTGTCTCAGCGTGCCGTTACTAAGTGCGCTGCTGGTGAGTGCCACCGTCGCTGATCCGAGCAATTATATCGATACGATCATCGGCACCAGTGCCGACGGTCGTATGTACACCGGTAGCAATTTACCCTTCGGCATGGTTCAATTGGCTCCCGATACTCGCACGGGAGAAGCGGTCTGCTCAGGCTACCGCTATGATCATACAACCATTGAAGGCTTCAGTATGAACCACATGAGCGGTGTGGGCTGGCTCGGCACCTTGGGTAATTTTCAAATCATGCCGACCACCGGACCGGTAGCCTTGCATAGCGGCACCAATGTGCGCGACCTCTACCAGCCCGACGGGCCTGGCTGGGAGTCCGCGTTTCATCACGACAGCGAAATCACGCAGGCGGGCTATTACAAGGTGCAGCTCGACCGCTACGACATCGAGGCGGAGTTGACCTCGACCGCGCGCGTGGGCTTGCTGCGCTTCACCTTCCCCGAATCCGACTCCAGTAATATCCAGATCGACCTGTCGCGTAAAATCGGTGGGCGCTCGGAGTTGCAACACAATGAAGTGGTGGGGGACGACACGATTCGCGGCTGGATTCAATGCAATGGCACAGGGCGTGGCTTTGCCGGCGCGACCTATTACACGCTGTATTATTTCGCCCAATTCAGTCGACCGTGGGAAACGTATGGCCTGTGGAATCATGGCCTGAATCTGGGCGCGGTTGCCGAGGCTGAGGACGAAGATCTCGGTTTTTTTGCCAGTTATCACACCGCCAAAGATGAACAGATTCTAGTGAAGGTCGGCATTTCGTATGTCAGTATGGCTGGCGCGCAGGCCAATCTGGAGCAAGAGCTGCCGCATTGGGATTTTGACTCGGTGCGTACACAGGCGCGCAGCGATTGGAATCAAACCCTTGCCGGTGCGGGACTGGCGATTGAAGGCGGCAGCGAACAGCAGAAGACCATTTTTTATACCGCGCTTTATCATGCGCTGCTGTTTCCCTGCGATTTTACTGATGTGGATGGCAATTATTTCGGTGCCGACAAACAGGTGCATCAGGCCGACGATTTTACCTACCGCATGTGCTTCAGCGGATGGGATGTATTTCGTCATCAGTTTCCGTTGCTGACTCTGATTCGTCCGGATGTGGTCAACGATGAGATCAATACCTTTCTGGCGATGTGTGAGCAGACTGGAAAGACCTTTCCGAAATGGGAGATGACCGGAGATTATACCAGATGTATGATCGGAGACCCCGGCGTGTCGGTGGTGGTGGATGCTTACATGAAAGGCATCCGCAACTACGACGTTGAGCAGGCGTATTCGATTGCCAAACGGACTGCCACGGGGCCGCAATCAACTCGCGATAATATGGCTGAGATGAATCAGTATGGCTATGTGCCGAGCAGCGTGCGCAACTCGGTTTCGATTACTTTGGAAAATGCCTATGCTGACTGGTGCATTAGCCGCTTTGCACAGGCACTCGGCAAGACGCAGGATGCAAAGCAGTTCCGTGAGCGCAGTTTGAATTATAAGCATCTCTTCGACTCATCGGTTGGGTGGATGCGGCAGAAGGATGCAATCGGCCAGTGGATGCAGTTTACGGATCGTTACACCTATGAGGAAGGCCACTGCGAATCGAATGCGTTTCAGCAGTCTTGGTTTGTACCGCAGGATGTGCAGGGCCTAGTCGATTTGATGGGGGAGATTACTTTTCAAACCAACCTGGACGAGCTGTTTGAAGGCGCGAAACCCAACTTTGGTGGTGGCAATTGCTACCGTCAGGGCAATGAACCCGACCACCAAGTGGTTTCCTTGTACAATTATGTCGGCCAGCCCTGGAAGACCCAATATTGGACTCGCCAGATTCTTGAGCGCGCTTATGGCACCGGCAACGATGGGCTGTGCGGCAGTGATGATGTCGGGCAGATCTCCGCCTGGTATGTGCTCAATGCGATCGGCCTCAACCCAGTCGGCCCGGGCGACAACGTGTGGAACATCGGCAGCCCAATTTTCTCAAAAACGATACTAACGCTCGACCCTGCATATCACAGCTGTGCCCGAGCGAATACGTTCGTGATAGTGGCCGAACATACTTCTACCGGAAATTGCTATGTGCAGTCGGCGCAGCTCAACGGCAAGCGCTTACAACGGGCTTGGATCACTCATCAGGAATTGAGTGACGGCGGCACATTGGAATTAGTTATGGGGCCCAAGCCCAGTAAATGGGGAAGTGCTGCAAGCCAGCGGCCGCCTTCGTTGAGCCGCGGGACATTTCCACCAGCCAGCGCGGACTAGATGTAACGGCGATCTTGGCACAATTTAGGATCACACGAATTCGCGGTAGACGGATGTCGCAGCAAATGCTAACCTGCGAGTTTAGTAAACCAGCGTGGGCGGGAACATACCTTACCGGCTGATGCGCTTGTAGCGTTCTTGAAGTTTGACCATTTTAATTAGAAGCAGCCAAGAGGAGAGAAATTAAGCATGAATCGACGTAAATTTATAAAAACAGCCAGCCTTGGAGCTTTGGCGTATGCAGCTTTGCCGAATATCGGTTTGGCGTGGGATGACATCCCTTCGCGCACAGGTAAAATCATCAAAGGCCGCAAACTGAACATCGCCTGCATCGGCGTCGGCGGGCAGGGCTGGCATGATCTACAGCAGGTCGGTTCGGAAAACATTGTCGCGGTGTGTGATGTCGAAGCCACTAAGATTAAAGCGGCGTTAGAGAAATTCCCACAGGCCAAACAGTATCGCGACTTTCGCCGCATGCTGATGGAAATGGACGACGAGATCGATGCGGTGACGATTACCACCCCCGACCACATGCATTTCCCAGCGGCGATGATGGCCGTGAAGATGGGCAAGCACGTGTTCGTACAAAAGCCGATGACTCATACGATTGAAGAGGCCCGGGCGCTGACCGCTGCGGCACGCAAGCACAACGTGATGACCCAGATGGGCATCCAGGGGCATTCTTACGAAGGCATTCGTCGCCTACGTGAGTGGCAGGCGGCTCGTGCCATCGGTGAAGTCGAAGAAGTACATATTTGGACCAATCGCCCCGTGTGGAAGCAGGGGGATCGACCGCTTCAGCCCGCACAACCAGTGCCGGCAACCTTGGATTGGAATCTCTGGCAGGGGGTCGCTCGCGAGCGTGAGTACAACCGTCTGTACACGCACTTTAGCTGGCGTGGTTGGTCGGAGTATGGCTGCGGTGCGCTGGGCGATATCGGCTGTCATGCCATG
>DOCS01000152.1:5240-10954 GCA_003503355.1 Opitutia bacterium | reverse complement strand
TGCCTATTTCCTCAATGCGTTCGGCACCAAAGTGACCCTGGTCGAGATGCTCGACCAAGTGTTGCCGGTGGAAGATAACGAAGTCGCTGATGTGGTGGCGCGCGAATTTAGCAAGCAGGGCATCGATTGCCGTGTGTCGACTGCGGTCGAAAACATCCAAGTCGCCAAGGACAACGTGACCATGGACTTGGTGAAGGGCGACAAAAAGGAGTCAATTACTGTCGACAGTGTGCTGATCGCGATCGGTGTGGTGGCCAACACTGCAGGTCTGCTGTCACCGCGCACTAAGCTCGCTCAGGACCGCGGCTATATCAAGGTCGATGCCAACTACGAATCCTCCGTCAAGGGAGTCTACGCTGCCGGCGATATCATCGGGCCGCCTTGGCTCGCACACGTCGCGACGTACGAAGCGATTCAAGCGGTGCAAGGCATGTTCGGTCACGGCCAAGCCAAGCAGGTGACTGACTTTCCCGGCTGCACTTACTGTATCCCACAGGTTGCTTCGATCGGTAAGACCGAGAACAAGCTCAAGGAAGAAGGCATTAAATATAAGGTCGGCAAGTTCCCGTTCCAAGCATCCGGTAAGGCGGTTGCATCCGGTGCGCCGGAAGGCTTCGTGAAGCTGCTGGTATGTGAGCAGTATGGCGAAATTCTAGGCGCCCACATCGTTGGTGGCGACGCGACCGAAATGATCAGTGAATACTGCCTTGGCAAGAAGCTCGAAGCGACTGCTGAAGAGATTCACAATACCATCCACGCACACCCAACCCTGAGTGAGGCGACGATGGAAGCCGCGGCTGCCGTGTTTGGCGAAGCGATTCACATCTAGTCGATCGCATCTTTTAAGCAACAGGCCGGATTCCCGATGTGGGGTCCGGCCTTTTTTGTAGCATGACGGTGATAGCCGTTGTGACTGCGGGGTGTGGTCGAGCCGTAGTCAGGATGCAACCGCTGTCGCGGTCGCGCTACGCTGGCATCCTGTTAGCCTTGCTTGAGCACGCGTAGCTTAGGGTGGGCGTGCTCGATGTTGTGGATTTGTTCGTTGCTGGCGAATGAGAGCCCTGTGGACAGCGCGTCGGCCTGAGTCGCCGTCGGGGCGATGACGCTGAGACTTTTCCAGCGGGTGGCCGGTAGACCGGTCTGCGGGTGGATCAAATGGTGGTAGCTGCCGTCTTTGGAAAGCGGGCTGCCGTAACTGCCGCTGGTGGCGAGCGCTTGATCATTCAATTCGGCGACCTCGTGCAGTTCGCTCGCATGGCCCGCATCTTTGATGCCGATCTTCCACGGGCGCTGTTCGGGATGGCTGCCGAGCGCGCGCGTTTCCCCCAACTCGACCAGTACATGCTGGTAGCCTGCCTGTCGGAGGATGTCGCTGACGCGGTCGGTGATGAAACCTTGTGCGATGCCGTTGAGTGTCAACTGCATGCCCGGGCGGTTAAAACGGATCGAGTCGGTGGCGTACTGCAGGTGCTCCCAGCCGCTGTGTGCGCGGGCTTTGGCGAGGGTGGGTTCGCTGGGGCCGGTGGTGGCGTCAGGCTGCGCTTGAAAATGTTGTTTGTAGGCGTGCCACAACGGCTGAATGGTCGGGTCAAACAGGCCGTGGCTGAGCGCATGCGCATGGTTCGCGGCGTCGAGTAGCGGGCGCCAGTCGGCCGCGGGAGCGTTGAGGTAGCCGTCGCGGTTGAGTCGACACAGCTCGGAAGTATGGTCGTACAGGCTGAATAGTGATTCCAGGCGGCGGATTTCGTCGAAGCAGTGTTGTAGCACCGCCTGTGCCGCTAGACGGTTTTCGGTGTACAGCGTGAAGCTACCTTGCGCGCCGAGGGTGTAGCCTTGCCAGCGCACCGCTTGAAGTGAGCGAGGCGCCGGGCTCGCCGCGGCCAGTTGTCCAAGGCTGAGGCCGGTCGCGCTGGTGGCGAGGATCTGGATGAAGCGTCGGCGTTGCATTAGCGGGCGGGCGGGCTGTTCGGGGCTTTCGGGCGGCGTGACTTGCGCAGCCAGCCACCGATGCCGGAGGTGATAAGAATGATGATCGCGACTGCGGACAGGTCCATGGCGGTGCGCCCGCCCCAGCCGAACAGGCGCCCGGAGTGCAGGTCAAGTAGCACGCGATAAAGGGAGACCCCGCCGCCTTGAAAGGCTTCGAGGACGGCTTCGGTGGCTGCGTCGTCCAGTTTAATGAGCGGCAGGGCAGCGACCGTGTAGCTGGCTTGGTAGGTTTCGAATGCCAGCCAATCCGCATCGGGGGTGAATGCGCCGGCATCGGTGACGAGCACTGGAGTGGTGTTGTTGGTGTGCCCGACTGCAGTGAGTGTGTGGTAGGGGAGTTGGCTGTTGGGGACGGACTCGATCAGTTCGCCGTTGCCAGCCAGATAGAGGAGGGCGTCGCTGGTGGCGACCACTGAGATCGGGTCACCTTCGATGATGCCGAGCGGCTTACTAGCCGTAGCCAACGGTGTCTTATTATAAAAGAGCTGGCCGTCGAGGTGCACCAGGGCCTCCGATGTGTGGATGCGGTAAGCGCTGATGTCGGATCCGCCGGCCATGCCGTAGCGCTCGAGGATCGAGCTGCTGCGTATAATAACTTGGTCGAGGCGCAGTAATTCGGTGTGGTTGAGCGCCAGTCCGGTGAAGGAGAGGCTGAGTAGAAAGAGCGCCGAGGCAATGCCGAGCCAGCGGTGCCACGCGAGGATGGTGCGTTTGCGGGGAAGTTGTACGCTCATCGTGTGGCCTCTTGGTGGAGGTGAAGTGCCAGACGGGAGAGCCGGGTGAGGGCATTGACCGAGAGCGTCGCGCCACTAATACCGTCGACCTTTTGCTTGAGCCGCTTTTGCTCGTTGAGCTGCAAGCCTTTAAATTGGTCGGTAAAGAACGGGTAGCGTACCTCCCAGCCATGGCTTTCGCGGTAGATCAGCACCTGCATTTGCAGCATCGATTCGTCTTCGATCACGAAACCGGTGGTGATCGGCTTGACCTTGCCGATTTCCTCGAGGATCCACGCCGTGCGCTCACCGTGTTGCCAGTAGCGGATGCGCAGCCCTTTGTAGGGGTGGCCCAGAATCTCCTTGGTCGATGCTTTCAGGTCCTTGGTCAGCCACAGCACTTTTTGCTCCGGCTCATTTTCGAAACTTTGTGTGATAAATACGCTGGGCTCTAGGTACACGTCTTCCTTCGCGTGTGTGCAGGTGCCCTGAAGGATCCACACACACATAGTAAGGAAAAGTACTGGCAGCCGGGTTGTCATAAAAGTCTTATACAGCAAAAAAAGCCGGTGCCTGCCGCAAGGGCAAGCACCGGCTGTAACTTACATACTAAAATTGGTAGCCGACACCTAGGTTGAATGCATCGTCGGCATCGACGAAGTTCTGGTAGTCCGCCTTAAACACCACGTTGTCAGTCGGCCAGTAGTTGACGCCCACTTCGAGGATCTCGTTTTCTTTTGCGCTAGCGTCTTTATAATACTCGAGGTCGCTGTAGCGTGTATAGATACCTAGGTCGCCGTAGTGGTCGCTTAGCTCCCAGCGGTAAGAAGGCTCAATGTAGTAACCAGTTTGCTCCTCTGCATCGGCGGCGACTTCGCCATCCAGGTCCCAGCGCGCGTACAGTGCGCGCAGGCGGAAGTTGCCATTGCTGTAATCGATGTGCGCAGTGCTAAGCAGGCCCGAGTAGTCGGCGTCAACGTTGCCTGCGCCTGAGCTTTGGTCTAGGTCGTCCTGGTACAGAATCGAGGCGGCGACTTCGAGGCCGGCAATGCCGGTGTATTTGACGCGCCCGGTCAGGGCGGCTTCTTCGTTGACCGCTTTGGAGACTTTTTGACGACCGCCACGGATGTAGCCTTCTTCGACATCCAGTCCAGAGGTGATCGCGCCGTCGAAGGCTAGGCCATTGTCCATGCGGTAGGTGCCCTTGATGCCGCCTTCCCACCAGGTGGAGGGGATGATGTATTTCTCAACAGTGTTACGCTCGACCCCGTAGAACGTGTTTGGCTCGTGGGTCTCGTTGAGGATGCCGACCGGCATTAGGAACACCCCGGCGTCGGTGCTGAACTGCTGCGTCCAATCCATGCGGATGAAGGCCTGCTCCAGCTCGATTTCACCCTCTTCACCATCGGCTGCCAAGGAGTGCTCCAGTTCCAGCTCGGTGTACAAGGTGATCCAGTCGTTGAAGTCGTGGTTGAAGAACAATACGAAGCGGTGGAAATCTATGTCGTTGACGCCGTTTTCAGGGAAGTTGGCATGCAGTTCGCCGTAGCCGCCCACCGAGGTATTTTCCCACCAGCCCGGAGCGCCGAAGCTGCTGTCGCCGATTTCTTCAAACGCCAGCGTGGTGGCCTCGACCTGTTGCTGGGTCGCTTTAAGCCCCGCTTGCGTGGACGAGGCGGTGGCTTTGGCGTTGGTTGCGATTGTTTGCGCGCTTTGGGCCTGCTGCTTGTTCAACTGAACCAAGGCGGTCAGCGTTTCGATTTGCTGCTGCTGCGCTTGGATCATTTGCCACATCTCGGCTTGAGAGGGTAGCGCTTTGGTCGCCTCCTGCGCTGGCAGTGTTGCCACGAACGCAGCGCAGGTCAGTGCTGCGAGTGTTAGGATTCGTTGTAGTTTCATTTTTTGTTTGTTCGTTTATCGGTTTAGATAAAAAATTGTTAATGAGTCTCAATAGCACCTTTTGGTGGCCGTCAAACTTTATTTGATACTGAATCTCATTATCATTGAGTGCAGTCGCGGTAATTTGTTTCACCGCCTGTGGCTCGACGCGTGATTCGCAGCCGCGCAAGATCGAACGCTTTTCGCGTTGACCTAGGATCGGTAGTCGCGAATCTTTCTACATCTTTGCGCTGCTCCCGTAGTTCAATGGATAGAGCAGCGGTCTCCGAAGCCGCAAATGGCAGTTCGAATCTGCCCGGGAGCACCACTTTAAGTTGCCAATTTTTAGTGGATTGTGGGTTCCTGGGGTAGCTGTAGGGCGGTTTTCGTCTAGGCCGCCGTCCGGGGGGGATAGCTTTATGGGAAACGCCTGTGTGGGCATGCTGTCGGCCATTAAAAGTCATCGGATTCCCGTAGGCTAATCTGTGGGAGGTTATTTTTGCTTGTTATGCGGTGCTCAAGTGACTGGGTTGTGACTGGATTGATCGCTATGGCTTGGCTCTTCACCACTTCGCCAATGGGGGCGCTCGCGCTGAGTGCGTAGCGTCTATGCGCCGTTGCTATGGCTCTCGGATGTTTTGTGTTTTTTGTGAATTAGTTCTGGAGTGGGGGCGTCGAAGGTCTTTTATTAAAGGTCGTCCAGCAGCTCTATTGTCTGTTCGATTTGAACCCCAACCTCTGAAATTACCCCTCCCTGTCTTCCTTTACCTGAGCTAAGCTCGTCTTTGTTGATCCTAACAACGAAGCTTCTATTTACGCGCCTTAAATGGCTGAGCTGTTTTCTTATTATTTGGCGATTTCGCAGTCATTTACAACGCTGCGGTTGTGATGCTGGCTGGTTCTCCCGTTCTTAACTGACCTGCGGCGAGGGGCGCGTGACATGCTAAGGTCTTTGATCAGGAGTGGAGTCGATTTTTTGCAAAGTAGTCATCAATAAAGAGTACAAATGATCATGAAAAAAAGTATGTTCGATAAATTTAAAATACTAATTGCTGCCGCTATGGCATCGTCGTCTTTGTTAGGCGCCACGACCGCCAGTGCGGCCGATTCCCTGCCTCAACTGATTCAAAACCT
>DOCS01000152.1:3347-5163 GCA_003503355.1 Opitutia bacterium | reverse complement strand
TGATCAATAGCGGAAAAGGCGGCAGTACTTCTGTATGGGGGGGGGATAATTTTGATAATAAAGTGATCTCCAAAAAACCGGATGCCATGTTTATCGAGTTCGCGATTAATGATTCCGTTGGTCAGCGTATGACTGTCGCCAAGTCGAGGGGGAATCTCGAAGGCATGATTGATCGTCTGTTGGCGGTGCAGCCCAAGTGTGAAATCATTTTGATGACAATGAACCCTGCGGTTGATATCCATGGCTTGCGCCGTCCGAATGTGGCTGCGTACTATCAGATGTACCGTGATGTGGCCAAAGATCGTGATTTCTTGTTGATCGATCACTATCCGAACTGGAAGAAAGTTCTCGATGAAGACCCTGCGCGCTTCTTGCGCTACTCCCCTGACGGTATCCATCCCGTGCGTGAGGGGACGCTTGAGGTCGTTATGCCTGAGATTCAGGCGGCCCTTGGCCTGCAGGAGTGCAAGCCTGAAGTTAATCGTAGTGTTAAATGCTGGGAGTACATGTTTAAGGCGATGGACAACATGATTGAGAAGGATAAAAAGGTGACCCTCAAAGAATATCAGAAATTTTGGAAGAGTCAGTTTGGTAAGTGTGATCAGAACAAGGACCGTTCGCTGCAGCCCGATGAATATGTTTCAAAGCCGATGTTTCAGTACTTCGATGCAAACAAGGACAGTGTAATCAGCCTTGAGGAATATCAGGCTGTATACGCGCCTTATTTTAAGCGCGGCGATCTGGATGGAGACAATGTCTGGGTCTTCGCAGACTTAGAGAATCTGTAAATTACTTACTTTGCTCGCGCACGCATGCGCGGGCAAAGTTTTGTCAAACACAGTGTGTGTCTGATGTTAAGCGCATCGCTGTGGCCATTTTGCTACCCCTCCGTTTTTAATCCAAACTGGCTCACCAGTTTGGATTAGCTGATTGTCCTGGGTGCCTTAGAGTGGTGCTTCGGATGATTTATGTACAATTCAGAGTTCTGGGGAGCGGTGCTGCCGCCACGGAGTTGCCGTTTGTCAGGGGTGTTCACCGATTTCGGGACTCCCGTTCGCGCGGCTAGGTTCTTAAGCTGTCACGGTCACAATCGCAGAAAGCACCGTCACCATTGACGGTTGTGATGCGGCCCTACTGATCGGCGCTGAATGCCCACGTGAGATCTATGCTTTACTGTCTGAAATTGATTAGGGCAGCGCGAGCTGCATGGCAACTGCTTGGCTATTAGAAATATCTTGCTCTGTCTCCGTATGACTTCGAAGCTGTGGATTCATTATTTGACGTTATTTTAACACCTTTTGTCCGACAAGATGAGCTCATCCAAAAAAATCCCCGTAATTCCGCGCAACTTTCTAGTCTCCTTTATCTTGGTGACCTCACTGTTTTCTTTGTGGGGATTCGCGAATGACGTGACGAATCCGCTCGTTGCTGTGTTCAAGGATGTTTTTGTCATCTCAAATGCACAAAGCACATGGGTACAGATGGCATTCTATGGCGGCTATGCGACCATGGCGTTGCCTGCTGCGATCTTTATTCGCCGCTTTTCTTATAAATCAGGTATCATCGTCGGCCTTGCTTTATATGCGATAGGAGCCTTGCTCTCCATTCCGGCAGCCGCAGGCGCCAATTTTAACCTCTTCATCATTGCGCTCTACATCCTGACATTCGGTCTCGCCTTCCTCGAAACGACTGCAAATCCCTACATCCTCTCCATGGGGCCTGCAGAAACGGCGACGAGACGCCTGAATTTGGCTCAAGCCTTCAATCCAATGGGCTCGTTAACCGGGATGTTTATCGCTGGTACGGTTATTTTGTC
>DOCS01000152.1:0-3275 GCA_003503355.1 Opitutia bacterium | reverse complement strand
AACGTGCAAAAATACGTTGAGACTAATGGAGTGAATGCGCCAGCAACTGCACTGCAGGACTTCAAGGATGGTAAAATTGATAGCTTCCGTGGCATGACCCACAAGGAGCTTCAGCAGAATGATTTGAAGCTAGTTGCCATGCCCTACACTGTAATAGGCTGTGTGGTTTTGGTCGTTCTAGTCGTGTTTTTTGTCGCCAAGTTGCCCCACACGGGAGCGCCTGACTCCGACCATGATGTGCATTTTGGGCGAACTGTGAAACGCTTGCTCACCAACCCTAATTACGTAGGCGGCGTTCTTGCCCAGACCTTTTATGTCGGTGCCCAGATCATGACATGGACTTTTATCATTCAATATGCGGAAAATGAATTAGGTATCGATAAAGCGACCGCGCAGAACTTCAACATCATGGCGATGGTGATTTTTCTCTGCAGCCGTTTCGTCTGCACATTCTTCCTGAAGTATATTGCTCCGAGTAAGCTCCTTATGATTCTAAGTGCTGGCGCCATCGCCTTCATGCTTGGTGCGATTTACATTGAGACGCTCACGGGCCTCTATTCCATGGTTCTCGTTTCGGCCTGCATGTCCCTGATGTTCCCTACTATTTACGGGCTCGCCTTGGATGGTGTCGGGGAAGATGCCAAACTGGGTTCTGCTGGACTTATTTTCGCAATTGTTGGCGGTGTCTTTATGACTCGCTTTCAAGGGCAAATATTGGACATGGAGAGCTTTATGGGCACCACCGCTACACGTGGTTCATTCTTCCTAGTTGTGCTTTGCTTTATCATTATTGCGATCTACGGCTACGCTGCCTCGCGCTTTAGTAAAAAGCGCGAGCTCGCCGCCTAGCCGCTGCCGCTTTCATTTTATCTTAACGGGCACCTCAGTTGGGGTGCCCGTTTTTTTTGGCGCCTTGCTGGCGGACTTAATTGGTCGTTTTTTAAAGGGAAGCCTTCATTGGCTCGGTGGCGAACGAACCCCTTGAGCGCTCTAGGAGTAAAGCGCAATGCTGACTCTCGCCTGCGTCCTGCAGATCGGGCGGTGTCATTGATTTGATCGGCGCCGCTCAAAGTCAGCAGAATCGCTGTCGCATCAGGTGAAGCTCACTGTTTGCCTAAGGATTGATCAAGGGGCATAAAAAAGCCTGCAAGTCGCGTGGACTTGCAGGCATTTTTCAAAAGTGGTAGGCCGTCCGGGACTTGAACCCGGAACCAATTGATTAAAAGTCAACTGCTCTACCGATTGAGCTAACGACCCCCTTTAGAAGTGGCGTATCGAAGCGGGGTCGGGTGGGCTTGTCAAGTTTAGGGAATTATTTTTTCTATATTTAAACGTCTTTCTGGGAACAAATCTAAGCTTTAAACGATCTAGCTTACATGAAACCAACCATGAGAGTAAAAAGCGAAGCAGCTAACTACGACGATCTCCTCATTGAACGAATTAAAAACGGCGATCGTGATGCCTATCCTGATATGGTTACCCGCTACTGGGATCGTATCTTCAACCGTGTCCACCACCTCCTTAAAAATCAGCAGGATGCTGAGGAAGTCACGCAGGACGCCTTTATCCGTGCCCACCGTGGCCTGGCGAATTTTCGCGGGGATGCCTCGTTTTCGACCTGGCTGTATCAAATTGCCACCAATTTAGCGCACAACCGCTACTGGTATTGGTTCCGTCGCAAACGGGACTACTCGATCTCGCTAGACCAGCCGCTGTCGGTCGATGGCGACCTGACGCTCGAGAATGTCATGCCGAGTGCGGGCGAGACGCCTTCAGAGGCCGCTGTCACTCAAGAGTTTGTTGAGCGTGTGTCAGAGTGTATGGAGGGTCTGGGCGCGAAGCACCGCGAAGTGTTGATATTGCGCAATGTGAAGAATTTAAGTTACGAGCAGATTTCTCAGCAGCTCGAAATTAGTGTCGGCACGGTGAAAAGCAGGATTGCTCGTGCGCGCGAGAGCTTGCGCGATTTGATGGGCAGTGATTTTTCATGAACGAAGCGCAGTTCACCGAGTTGGTAAATTCGTATTTTGATCAGGAGCTGTCTTCGCGGGAGGTTGAGTGGCTGGGTGATGAGTTGGCGGGCAACCCAGATCGCCGACGTGAATTTGAGGCGCGTTACCGCCTACATCAAGGGATGCGCGTCGCGTTGGCTGCCGACGCATTGAAAGTCGAGCAGTTGCGCGCTCGTGCCGTACGCAAAACGTTTCACGCCGCTCGTTTAGGGGTGTGGGTGGTCGGATCTGGTGTCGCAGCCTGTGTCACCCTTGGCGTTCTTGTCTTGAGCCCTGCGCTTCAGGAGGCGGCCGGCGATGTCACCGCGGATGGGGGCGCTGAGATGGCTCGCGTGGATATGGATCGTTTTGCCGCAACTCGGGCGGCGGGCGAAGCGCGCCGTGGGAGTTTGATCTCGGAATTGCGCTTGATGGGGCTGACCCCCGAAATGGCGCCAGTTGGACGGCAACTGCGCAATGTGGACGTCGAGGCGATGCGTCAGCGCCAAGCCAGTCGGAAGCGCGTGATTGATCGCATTGATCAGTATAAGGCATATTCGGCGATGCCGGAGTCGCAATTGTTCGAATCGCTGGGCCGCCCCACACGGGAGTCGGCGGCGCAACGTTGGCCAGCCGGCTTTCACAGCTCGTTGGCTAGTTTTTAGCCTTCGCCTGCCGTGATCGCCTTACGAGAGCGCCTTTTTGACCAGCGCCTCGACATTTGCATCAGCTGGCAATTGTTTGGCGGCCTTGCGTACGAATTTGTCCGCATCGGCGGGTTTGTAGCCTAAGATGACCAGGCTGCTGACCGCGTCCTGATAAGCACCATGGCTTGCGCTGCCGGCGTCACTGCTGAGGTCGCCGCCGGCGGCGCTCGAGGTGCTGAGCCCCACCTTGTCTTTGAGCTCTATGACCAAACGTTCGGCGGTCTTTTTGCCGATGCCCGGGCATTTCGAAAGGAGCGCGATGTCGGCACTGGCAATTGCGCCGCGCAGCAGCTCGACTGACATACGACTGAGAATCGCGATGCCGATCTTGGGGCCGATTCCGGACACTTTCTCAACTAGTAGCCGGAAGAAGTCGCGATCTTCACGGCTGGCGAAGCCATATAGCGAGGCGCTGTCTTCGCGGTAGACCGAATGGATGAAGAGGCTGCATTCTTTTCCCTCGGCGGGCACTTTTTCGGCCGTCGTGATCGGGATGTGTACCTCATAGCCGACGCCAGCGGCTTGGAGGACAACCAGTAGCGGCGCAGTTTCGAGGACGGTTCCTGTTAGGCGAGCG
>DOCS01000236.1 GCA_003503355.1 Opitutia bacterium | reverse complement strand
CTCAGCGCGGTCCTTTTCCGAGTCGCGCAGCGCTTGCGCATTGCGCACATCCTCTGCCGCATCCGCGCCACGCGGCCGAGTGCCTTTAATCGGGCGCGTCTCAATCCGCCGTCCCTGTTTGCGCAAAAACTGCTCAGGGGAGGTGGACAACACCGAAAAGCTTCCCGTATCGATCAATGCGCTGTACGGAGCGGGATTGCCCTGCCGCAACGCACGGTAAAGCTCAGTGGAATGACCGCTAAAGCGACATTGTGCACGCTGTGACAAGTTCACCTGGTACACATCGCCACTGGCGATATAATCGCGCACACGCTCCACTGACTGCAAGTAGGCCGGACGTTGCATGTTCCATTCCCAGTCACCACGCTGCGGCGCAGATGGCTGCTCCGGCAGAACCGAATCCGCAGTAATCAGCGCCTGTAATTCCTCGATCACAACCGCGGTATCGGCCCGGATTCCAAGTGCAATCAGGCTCAGCTCGCCGGTCGCGTGATTCAACGCCGCAATCCCGTCATAGAAGCCAAAATATAGATCCGGAAGCTCCCGATCATCCCGCGTCAGATCAGGCAGTGCCTCAATCTGGCGGCCATAATCATAGGCCAAAAAACCGACTGCGCCGCCGACAAACGGAATCCCACTGGCATGTCCGATCGCATACTCCGCCATCAATTCACGCAACCGCCCCAGCCCATCCGAAGTTTCGACTTCGCTTGGCGCACAATCTGCAGCCTGCGAAGTGCGCCGTTCGGTATAGATCCCATCCTTGCCCTCAAACACCAGGAACGGGTCCGCGCCAAAAAAGCTCCATTGCCCGAGACCATCGTTTGAAAGCGAGCTATCCAGTACAAACGGCGCGCACCTCGAACTAAAGCGCTCAATCAACGCATCCACCGTCGGAGGGCTTTTTATAGTAACAATGCGCATAAACAAAACAGTGACTGCGAGGGTCCGAGCAACAATTCTCACATTTCAGGTGGTCACTCCATCGCGGTTCACGACTAGTGCCGATTCGCCTTCTGGATCAAATAAAAGCCAATCGACTGGAAAATAATATTCGGCAGCCAGATCAAAATATCCGGGCGCCAAGCGGGCTTTCCTTCCAGCCAACTGACGACGATAATAAGGAAGTAATAAGTCATGGCGATGATCAGTGCGATCGCCAAGTTGGCAGACGTTTCTTTGCGCCCGACCTGAATCGCCAGCGGAATGCCGAAAATCGCCAGCGAGAAAACGGAAAATGCCATCGCAAAGCCTTTTTGCATGTGCATCTGCACTTTCATGCGCCCAGACGACATTCCCTCCCCGACCTGCGACTCCTGCTCCAATGCCTGGGAGCGCACTTCCATCAACTGCGCAAACGTCATCTCCTTGATACGCGCGCGGCGCTTGTTCTTTACTCCAAAAATCTGATCCAGCGGCAGTTCAATCGGCAATTCACCAAAGAACAGCGAACGGACCGGCTCACTCGACAGCGCCTCCGGATCTTCTGCGCTGCGCTGCTCGGCGGTCCCGTCTCTCAAGGTCAGCACCAACGCATTGTCCGCTTTATTGAAATTCAACTCACCTTCTGCGGCACGCAAAAACAACTTCACCCGCTTCTCACCGTCGAGCTCCCAAATCCAAAAATCCTTCATCAATGAGCCATCCCGACTGCCCATATAAATCACGTAGCCCGGAAACTCGTTAATAAAGCGCTTCTCCTCAATAAACCCGATCGGATTCTCACTCACTGCGCTGACCATCAACTGCTTATACGCGCTGCGCGACTGCGGCGCGTAATGCAGATTGACCACAACGCCTGCCACCATCCCCGCAAACGCAATCAAAAACACTGGCGACGCGATCTGGAACAGACTCAACCCGGCCGACTTCATTGCCGTGATTTCCTGCTGCGAAGACAGGCGCCCGAGCGCCATCAGCGTGCCGGTCAACATCCCCAACGGCAAGGCATACGCCGCCACATAGGGAATCAACAAGCCCATCAGCTTGAGAAACACCACTAAATCCAGCTTGCCCGCCGCAACCAGGCTGGCGATGTCACGCATCGCATTGCCCATCAGCAGCACAAACACAAAGAGCCCCATTGCCAACCCGGTCGAAACAAGGATCTCTCGTAGAACATGACGATGTAATAAATTTAGCATTTGCAGAGTGTGGAAATCCAGAACTTAGCAGCCCGAACCAGAGAATCACAAGCCACAAGCGATGCCAAAAAAAATTCCCCCGCCGCTGGCGTTTCTCTCTTCACACTTCAGGCTTCACCGCTCAACCTCCCGCCATGGATTCCAAACACGAAGAAGTTCTCCAAATTTTCCGCGACAGCGGCGCGCTCCTTAACGGTCATTTCCTGCTGCGCTCCGGCCTGCACAGTGCACATTTTTTCCAATGCGCACAGGTCTGTCAGTACATGGACAAAGTCACTCGCCTGGCGGAACTGCTACTCCCGGCGCTTAAAGAATATGGCGCGACCACAGTCGTCGGCCCAGCAATGGGCGGTCTCGTCATCGGCCAGGAAGTTGCCCGACAATTGGGCCTGCGCTTCGTTTTCCTTGAGAAAGTAGACGACAAGCTCGAACTGCGCCGCAATTTCAAATTCGAACCCGGCGAAAAGGTGCTTATCGTCGAGGACGTCATCACCCGCGGCGGGCGCGTGGTCGAGGCGCTGGAACAATGCCGCAAACACGGTGCGGACCCGGTAGCCGTCGGTGTCATCGTCGACCGCAGTGCGGGTAAGACCTCGTTCGAAGTGCCGCACCACAGCCTCGCCGAACTCAGCTTCCCGACCTACCAACCCGACAATCTGCCGCCCGAATTGCAAGGCAGCGCAGCGATCAAGCCGGGCAGCTAGCGGCCACGACGACGCGGGGCACGCCTTCGCACCACTTTGGATCCTCCATCGCATGCTCAAATTCAACAACACCCTCAATCGCCTTCGCAGCATTGGCATCCTGGAAGCCATCTCATTCATTCTCCTGCTCGGCATCGCCATGCCG
>DOCS01000254.1:2885-16572 GCA_003503355.1 Opitutia bacterium | reverse complement strand
ACCCTCCAGCTTGAGCACAACGACCTACACCGCGGCTACCACAAACCAATCATGGTAGCCGGCGGCATGGGCAATTTGAAGCGCGAACACGTGCTCAAAAAAGAGATCCCACCCACAGCCCTGATCATACAACTCGGTGGCCCGTCGATGAAGATCGGCCTCGGCGGCGGCGCAGCCTCCTCCATCGCTGCGGGCGCACAGTCCGAAGCGCTCGACTTTGATTCCGTACAGCGCGGCAACCCTGAAATGGAACGCCGTTGCCAGCAAGTAATCGACGGCTGCATCGCCCTCGGCGCTGAAAACCCGATGCTCTCGATTCACGACATCGGCGCCGGCGGCCTGTCCAACGGCTTGCCCGAACTGGTCGAAGCAACCGGCGGCAAGTTCCACCTGCGCAATATTCACAACGAGGACTCCTCCATGAGCCCGATGGAGATCTGGTGTAATGAATCGCAAGAGCGCTACGTGATGGGCGTCATGCCCGACCGCATCGCTGAATTCGAAGCGATTTGCGCGCGCGAGCGCTGCCCGATGGCCATCGTCGGTGAAGCCACAGACGACAACCAACTGGTGCTCGAAGACTCACATTTCGAAAACAATCCGATCGACATGGAAATGGGCGTGCTACTCGGCAAGACGCCAAAGATGTTGCGCGATGTCACCCACCGCATCGAATCGCACGCCGAACTGGACGTCTCCGAAATCCAACTAGCCGAAGCCATCGATCGCGTGCTGCGCTTCCCCGCGGTCGCCAACAAGAGCTTTCTAATTACCATCGCTGACCGCTCCATTACAGGCATGGTCACCCGCGATCAAATGGTCGGCCCATGGCAGACCCCCGTCGCCGACGTCGCGGTCACCAGCACCTCACTCGACACCTACACAGGTGAAGCGATGGCGATCGGCGAGCGCACGCCACTGGCGATTCTCAACGCCCCAGCCTCCGGCCGCATCGCGATCGGCGAGTGCTTGACCAATCTGGCTGCCGCCAATGTCGGCAAGATCGGCAACATTAAGTTGTCCGCCAACTGGATGGTCGCCGCGGGTGAAGACGGCGAAGACGCCAACCTGTACGACACCGTCCAAACCGTCGGCATGGAGCTCTGCCCGGCACTCGGCATCAGCATCCCCGTTGGTAAAGACTCGATGTCCATGCGTACCAGTTGGAAGGATTCCTCCGGCAACGACCAGAAGCAAGTCTCCCCGCTGAGCCTGATGATCACCGGCTTCTCCTCCGTGGTCGACGTGCGCAACACGGTGACTCCCGACCTCAAAGAGACCGGCAGCAACCTGATTCTAATCGACCTGGGCGCTGGCAAAAACCGCCTCGGTGGCTCGACCCTCGCGCAGGTGTACAACCAGCTCGGCAAAACAACCCCCGACCTAGACGACCCGAAGAAATTCCTCGGCTTTTTCGGCGCCATTCAAGAGCTCCTCGCCAGCGACAGCATCCTGAGTTACCACGACAAAGGTGACGGCGGCTTGCTAGTCACCTTGGCTGAAATGTCTTTCGCCGGCCGCAAGGGACTAGTCATCGTCCTCGATAAACTGGTCGAGCACCATGTACCGACTGAACTCGCAACCACTGGCGACAAGGAGGCCATTCTCGCCTCGTTGTTCGCAGAGGAACTCGGTGCCGTTCTCGAAATCAATCAATCCAAGCTCGCCGAAGTCATCGCGGTCTTCGCCAAGCACGGCATTTCCGACATCTGCCACCTGATCGGCACCACGCACGACGAGGCCACGATCAACATCAGCCTCGCCAACGAGAGCATCTTTAAGCAGCCGATCACCACGCTCAACCGCGCATGGTCGGAGCTAACCTACCACATGCAATCGCAGCGCGACAATCCCGCTTGCGCGCAGCAAGCGCACGACGCGCTCCTCGATCAGGAAGCTTCCAAGACCATCGTCCGTCCGACCTTCGACGCAGAAGCAGAACGCACCGCACACCAAGCAGCCTTCTCAATCCAAGGAGACGCACGCCCCCTGATGGCTGTGTTTCGAGAACAGGGCATCAACGGTCAAAACGAAATGGCCGCCGCCTTCGACCGCGTCGGCTTCGAATCGATCGACGTGCACATGACCGACTTGCTGGAAGGCCGCGTCGACCTCAAGGATTTCGCCGGCTTGGTGGCTTGCGGTGGGTTCTCCTACGGCGATGTGCTCGGCGCAGGCTCCGGCTGGGCCAAATCCGTGCTCTACAACGCCAAATTGGCCGACATGTTTGCCGCCTTCTTTGCCCGCGACAACAGCTTCACACTCGGCGTCTGCAACGGCTGCCAAATGATCTCCCAACTCAAGAACATCATCCCCGGCGCCGAGAACTGGCCTGCCTTCACCCGCAACCGCTCCGAGCAATTCGAAGGGCGCTACAGCAACCTCGAAATCACCAAGAGCCCGAGTATCTTCTTCCAAGGCATGGAAGGCTCGATCCTGCCGATCCCCGTCGCCCACGGCGAAGGGTTCGCTGACTTCAGCGCCACCGGCGATTTGAGTGCGATCAAGTCAGCCAACCAACTAAGCCTGCGCTATGTGGACGGCAAAGCTGAGCCAACCGAACGCTATCCAGCGAACCCGAACGGCTCCCCTGGTGGCGTCACCGGCTTCACCACAGCCGACGGCCGCGCCACCATCATGATGCCGCACCCCGAACGCCTGTTCCGCGCGGTGCAGATGAGCTACCGACCAAGCGACCAGTTCACCGGCGAAGCCGGCCCATGGCTGAAGATGTTCCAGAACGCGCGGCGCTTCGCAGCTGAAGTTTGAAGAGTGAAGTTCGAAATGTGAAACGTTCACCACATATGCATTCTGCTTTCAAACTACACCACTCAAACTTCAAACTTAGAGGATGAAATCCGACCTTCCAGAAAGAGCTTTTAACTTCTCGGTTCGAATAGTAAAGCTGTGTCGCACATTGGACAAAAAGCCGGGCGTTTCACGCACACTAGCAAACCAACTACTACGCTCAGGAACCTCGATCGGTGCAAATATTGAAGAAGCACAAGCTTCCCAAAGCGAGGCGGACTTCATCTCCAAATACAGTATCAGCTGCAAAGAAGCCCGCGAAACGCATTACTGGCTCAGACTGCTCGTCGCCTCCGATATCATGCCTAAAGATCGCCTAACCGAACTACTCGACGAGTCCGATCAACTTATTGCTATTCTCACCAGCATCATTAAAAAACTAAGGGCAAAGCAATAATTTCANNTTTCACACTTCACCGGTGAAGCCGGCCCATGGCTGAAGATGTTCCAGAACGCGCGAGCATACGTGAGGTAAGCCAGCTTAATGCTAATCTTACTCATAATCCACGTTGCTTATGAGTAACCACAAAAAGCACAAAAGACACAGAACCAGCACCACGCCGAATTTTGTGACTTCTGTGCTTTTTGTGGTTAATTGATTACGTATTCTAAGGATTATCCCATTTGCACTTCGAACCACCCGATGATCGCACCCCCACGATTCTCAGGCTCGTCGCCGAGATCAGTGAGTGCGTGGGTCGATATACCGCTTTTCCTGAGCAAACCTTCACGCCGCAACTTCGCCAAGCCAAACGGATTCCCACGATTCAAGCGTCACTCGAGATTGAACAAAATACACTCAGCCTCGAACAAGTCACTGCGGTGCTGTATGGTAAAAGCGTCCTCGGAAATCCGAAAGAAGTTCAAGAAGTCCGCAATACGTTCATCGTCTATGAGGCACTGGATACATTAAACCCCGAATCCCCCAAATTCCTGCTCAAAACGCATGCACTGCTCATGGCAGGTCTGATAGACGAAGCCACCGGCAAGTCTCAGCTCAGACAAGAGAAAAGCCCGTTTTTCAAGTCCTGCGGCACTGACACCCTCGACAGTTCGAAAGGCTCACCGCGCGGCGCTTCAGACCTAAAGCGCCGCATAACAAGGTCAGACTTAGCGCAAAAGCCACGCCAGAAGGCACTCTCCGCGCCACTTAGTTCCCGATGAAACAAGATGGACAAGGCGCAGCAGGGCGTCCAACTTAGCGCCACTCTGAAAATGCGTAGGTCATGTCGTTTGTCGAAAACATCAAAAAGAAGGTAATCAATGGATTGGGATACATGTAATCATAAGAAAATAAACCAGCTCCAATCGGAGGCGAAGCGTTGGAATTTAGGCGACAAGGAACCGACTGAAAGTACTGCAAAAAGGGGCAAAAAAGTCCAGCCCGCGAAGCGTAAAAAGAAGGGAACAGGCGGCTAAGAATCCGTAAACTGCCATCTTTTATTGCTCTCAAACTTCGAGGGTGAAATCCGACCTTCCACAAAGAGCCTTCAACTTCTCGATGCGAGTTGTACGGTTTTCTCGATCTTTGGATAAACAACTAGACGTTTCACGCACCCTAGCAAATCAACTCCTCCAATCTGGAACTTCAATCGGGTCTAACATTAAAGAAGCCCAGGCTTCATAAAGTGAGGCAGACTTCATTCCCAAGTACAGCATAAGTGCAAAGAAGCCAGCGAAACGCATGATTGGCTCTGACTACTCGTCGCCTCCGGTATCATGCCTAAAAACCGACGAATCCGATCAACTTATCGCTATTCTCAGCGGGATTATTAAAAAACTAAGGGCAAAGCATTCATTTCAAACTTCACACTTCACCTTTCAAACTTCTTCAGTGAAGCCGGCCCATGGCTGAAGATGTTCCGGAATGCGCGGGCATGCGTTGGGCAACACTAAAAAGTCTCACACCCGCTACGCTCGGATTTGCGTTTGAACGCGTTGGACCTTTTAGCCCGGGCATAGCCAGCGTTCGACACAGGACAAACTTCAGTCCTTATTGTTCTTGTCCGGTACAAACTGATTGAGGAAATCGACTGGTATCGGGAAGACGATGGTCGAGTTTTTCTCTCCCGCAATCTGACTGAGCGTCTGCATGTATCGCAACTGAATCGCCTGCTTTTCGCCGGCTAAAATCGCAGCCGCATCGGTCAGCTTTTGCGCAGCCTGATGCTCGCCTTCCGCGTGAATCACCTTGGCGCGGCGTTCGCGTTCCGCTTCAGCTTGCTTGGCAATGGCGCGCACCATGCTTTCATTCAGGTCGACGTGCTTGATTTCGACATTTGAAACCTTGATTCCCCACACGTCGGTTTGCTGATCGAGGATGCCCTGGATGTGAGCGTTCAACTCGTCCCGCTTCGCCAACATTTCATCCAACTCGTGCTGTCCAAGTACAGAACGCAACGTGGTCTGCGCTAATTGACTGGTGGCTTGCAAGTAGTCTTCGACCTGTATGATGGCTTTCTCTGCATCCACCACCCGGAAATACACCACCGCGTTGACCTTGACCGAGACATTATCACGGGAGATGACATCCTGGCTGGGGACATCCATAACGATGGTGCGCAGGCCGACTCGGACGATTTGTTGAATAAAGGGAACGACAATAATCAAGCCTGGCCCTTTGACTTTATAAAAGCGTCCAAGCATGAATATCACACCGCGTTCATACTCCCGAAGCACCCGAAAGGCGTAGATGATGAGCGATGCGACAAGAACGACGAATGCAATAGTAAAGTAGCTCATAAATTATTCTTTCTTTTCGACATCGAGAAGCAGTCCCGAAACTTTTTTGACACTTACATGGTCGCCCACCTTAAGCGACGCGGGGCAATCGACACGCCAGATCTCGCCATGCAGGCGCACGAGTACACCTGCGTTGCCCGAATCGACGACTTCGGCAGTCTCGCCTAAGAGCGTGGACGAGCCGCTAACCACCGGCTGCTTGCGCGCGCGCAGCAACAGGTTGAGCACCACGATCAACACGCCCGCACTCACAGCCGTCAGGGCTAGAATGATCGGCAACGCTATTCGAAATCCGGGCACATCGGCGTCCATCAGCATGATCGAGCCGATTATGAACGCGGCGACTCCCCCGATACCCAGTACACCGAAGCTCGGGGACAATGCCTCTGCCGCCATCAGCCCTAAGCCAAGCAGCATCAAAGCGAGTGCAGAGTAGCTAATCGGCAGCAATTGCATGGCATACAGCGCAATCAACAGGCAAATCCCGCCAATAATCCCAGCTGCCCCGATGCCGGGGGTCGAGAACTCTAAAATCAGGCCGTAAATACCGACCAACAGCAGCAGGTAGGCCACGCTGGGATTGGTGACTACACGTAAAAAATCGGTGCGCCAGCCTGGAACCACGAGGTGCACATTCGCCCCTGCGACGTTGAGTAACCGCTCCTCGCCATCCAGCAGGACTGAGCGGCCGTGCAGTGCTTCGATCAGCTCAGACGTATCCTTGGCAATCAAATCAATGACATCGAGTTCCAGTGCTTGCTGAGCCGTCAAGGTGGCTGCCTCCGTCACCGCCTTCACGGCCCAGTCGACATTGCGCCCACGCAGTTCTGCCAGGCTTCGTATGTAAGCCTGCGCGTCGTTCACCATCTTGCTGTGCATGGTCGATTGCGGCGTTAGCGGCGTATCCTTGCCGTCTTGATCTGGCTCCGCGCCCTCCTCCGCCGAGTCCGGTTCAGCCCCAGGGAGTTTCGGCAACCCGCCGATTATGATAGGCGTCGCCGCCCCCAGATTCGTCGCGGGAGCCATCGCAGCCACGTGGCTGGCATACAAAATATAAGTGCCCGCACTCGCTGCGCGGCTCCCCTGCGGGGCGACATAGGTGACGACAGGCACACGCGAGGCCAAAATAGCTTGAATAATGTCACGCATCGCGCGGTCGAGGCCGCCGGGCGTGTTCATCTGTAAGATGAGCACTTCTGCAGCACCGCTCTCGGCCTCCTGAATCGTGCGCACTACATAATCCGCAGTCGCTGGGCCGATCGGACCGTCCACCTCCAGCAGCCATGCCTCGCCCGGCATCGACGCCATGCAAGTACTGAGCACCAGGCTCGCCAAGAAAAGTATTTTAGATCTCACGTGCTGCCTCTTTCATATCGTATTGCCAGCGCATCGCATTAAAGCGCTGAAAGCGCTGCAGCCATTCGCCACTAACCACCTTTTAGTTAATCGCAAAACACGCTATTGTCAAAGCGGTGAGCCACCTATCCTATATCGGAGTTGCCCGACTCGCTAAATTAGGTAGCGAGTCAACCAATGCCAGCCAGCTTCAACTCGGACTCACGCTGACCTTCGGCGATCGCGTCAACTGGCCGCCACTGGAGTGACGTTTCGTTTGCTATAAGAGCGTTTTTCCGAAAATGTCCGCAGCCATGAGAATGCACCGCATCTTGGCCGTAGCTGCCGCCGACATCATCCAAGCCGTATTCCACGAGCACAAGGTCCTCGACCACACCTTGGCCAAAGCCTTTGAAGCCCATCCCAAATGGGGCAAGCGCGACCGCAGTTTCATCGCCGAAACGGTCTTTGAAGTCGCCCGATGGCGGCGTGCCTTAAGTTTCTTAGCCCAAAGCGATACCACCGAAGCGCTGTGTGCGGCGCAATGGATACGCATGGGCTATGAGCTCCCCGAATGGTGGAGCTACTGCGGTGCCAGCGCCGAGACAATCCAAGCGCTGGAGTCGGAGCTCGCCGCCCAGCCACGGGCCGTTCGCGAATCCATCCCGGACTGGATCGATGCACTCGGCGCCGACGCGTTGGGTGACGCGTGGGACCATGAACTGGCCGCGCTCAACCAGCGCACGGGCGTCTACCTGCGCGTCAACACACTCAAGGCCAGCCGCGCCGAAGTCATCACCTGGTTGGCGAGCTATCATATCCCCGCCCACGAAGTGCCTGGACTGCCCGACGCCCTGGCGCTCAATCCCGGAAAAACGCTGCCCAAATCTTTACGCATGGATGGCCGCGTGGAAATCCAGGATGCCGGCTCGCAGCTGATCGCCCCACTCCTCGACGCTCAACAGGGCGACTGCATCATCGACACCTGCGCGGGGGCCGGCGGCAAATCACTGCACCTCGCCGCACTGATGCAAAACCAAGGGCGCATCATCGCGATGGATATCGTGCCCAAAAAACTACGCGAACTTAAACGCCGCGCTCAACGAGCACACCCCTCTCCCTGCATCGAAACACACCTCATCAGCCCAAAGACCCTCGCCACACACAAAGGCGTCGCGGATCGGCTGCTGATCGATGCACCTTGCTCGGGACTGGGCACCTTGAAACGTCAGCCGGATCTCAAGTGGCGCCTCAAACCGGAAACCATTGAAAAAGTCCGCGCGATACAATTCGAATGCCTCGAAGCCTACAGCGCGATGCTCAAGCCCGGCGGCCGCTTAGTCTACGCAACTTGCTCGATACTACCCGCGGAGAACCGCGCCAACGTCGAACGGCTGCTTAGCCAAGGCGGCTTTGAACTGATTCAAGAATCGACCATCTCACCAGCCGCGACCGGCTATGACGGATTTTACGCCGCAGCCCTGCAGAAAGTACGGGCGTGAATCTGCCCCGCAGGCGAAGTGAGGCGGTTGCCCTGGCCTTGTCGATTTCCCAACGGAGGACGACGTGACACAGGCATTCCTGCCTGTGCGCAGAGGAAGTATTTAAAACAGAATTTCAAGAGCCAGAATTTCAAGAGCCTGTCCCTAAAATCTCCCTAAAACAGAATTTTAAGAGCCTGTCCCTAAAATCTCCCTCCCCAACTTCTCCCCCTGCGTAAGGCAGGCAGTCCCTCTGCCTCGCCGCAACGTAAAAGGCTTCAGCAATCTATCGAATGCCAGCGCAATCAATGTTGCGCGTAGTGCGGGTGAGTCTGCTCACAACGTAGCGTGCTGATTTATCAAACGCTCATCCTCAGCTGACGGCGCTTGCTTAAGCTCTGAAGTGGCGGCTTCGTGACTTGAATCCCGTCTGCGGGATAGGTGAGAACTATATTCACGCCCATCTCCAGACCTTTACACCAGACCTCGGCGATCAGACTCTGACAAAGCCACCAAGTCGCAAAGCTCCTGATTTTCTGGAGCCTGTGCCTTAAATCCCCATTGGAGGGCCATGCGCCTTCATTGCCACTGCCACACCCGCGGCACTCTGCGAACGCGGAAACGACAGAGCGTTTCCCTCCACATTTGGATACGGCTAGAGAAAGACCGACGGGGGACGGGGACAGGCTTAATGACCTGCTCATCAAACACTCATACGATGCAGCTGTGTTTGCTAAAGCGGCACACGACATGGGGCAATGCGTCGTCATTGCCACCGCCTTACCTGCGCCGCACGAGCAAGGCGAAAACGAAAGAGCGCTTTCTCTACATTAAAAACTGATCCGAGGCGTTGTCTCGTTTTGGGCACAATCAACGTTTGCTCTGCGGCACTCACACGCGCTTAGCGCAACGCAGCACATGCAAGGTAACTTCCGGCGGGCAATTGAGCCGAACCGGCAACCGCGAGGCGCCCGTGCCGCGACTAGTATAGCCCTGCATCTGCCCTTCCCGCCACACACCAGAGAGCAAGCGGCGCGGCGAACTATGATCATGCACCAGCACGCGACCGCCGGGGAGACAGATCTGGCCGCCATGCGTGTGCCCCGCCATAAGAAAATCAAAGCCCCGGCGACTCGCTTCGCGGTAAGTCTGCGGCGAGTGCGACAGCAGCACCTTACAGGCAGCCTCCGGCACACCTGCCAATGCACGCTCGAAATTGTGACTCTTGTAAAAATTGGGATCATCAATGCCTGCCAGATACAACGCGTCGCCACCACGCCGAAACACGCTGTTCTCATTGAGCAGAAATTGCAGACCCGCGGCTTCGAGGATCGGCACTTTTTCGAGCGAGTCATGATTGCCCAAGGTCGCGAAGCGAGGCGCGGTCACATCTTTCAATATCTCGATCGACGCGCGGGTGGCACCTGAGTGGTCACCAAAGGTGCAGGTACGAAAATCTCCAGTGAGCGCCATGCAATCGTAACTCAACGGTGCGATGACGCGTTGCACTGCCGCCGGAAAATCGGGATGCAGGTCGGCGTGCAAATCGGTGAGCTGCAAAATAGTAAAGCCATCAAACGCGGCGGGCAGACGGTCAAGCACCACCTCATTGCGCACCACTTGAATGTCAAAGTAGTTGCGATGCGCGCGGTTCCAAAAGCGACTCACTTTCAAACAAAGCCGTATGCACCCATACATATCCCACAGATGCTCCAGACGAAAGGCACCCCGCCCCTGACCGGCCCCACATCGGTCGCGCATCTGCTGCTCCAGTTGCAATCGAGCGGTAAACTCCCGGTTGCCCATGCGCTGGGCAAGGGCATGAATCTCGGCTGGTTGTGGCGGCTGGTCACGCATCGTGTTTACCTAAGAAAGGTAAAAAAGCGCCAACGGCGAACCTAAATCCGCACTACGACGCAATGGGCGAACCGCGACCGCACGATTTGTCTAAGCTACAGACTCGACTCGCCCACAATTCGCCCTAGCCTGCCGAAATGACTACGGCTAAGCACTCAGACGCGTTCGACAGCATTGAATCAGCCATTCGTGATATCGCGGATGGTAAGATGGTCATTGTGACCGATGATGAGGCCCGTGAAAACGAGGGCGACCTGATTATGGCCGCATCAAAGGTCACTCCGGAAGCGGTGAACCAGATGGCGCTGCACGCGCGCGGCCTGATTTGCGTGCCGATGCTGGGGCATCAGTTGCGTCGTCTCGGGATTAGCCCAATGGCTTCGGAAAACCGCGAATCCCACCAAACAGACTTCGCCATTTCGGTCGATGCGGCCGAAGGCATTACCACCGGCATCAGCGCCTACGATCGCGCCGAAACGATTCGTATTCTATCCGACCCCACTGCGCAACCCGACATGCTGGTGCAACCGGGCCATGTGTTTCCACTGCGCGCGCGCCCCGGCGGCGTGCTGCAACGTGCGGGCCACACCGAAGCGGCGGTCGATCTGGCACAACTGGCAGGCCTACATCCCAGTGGCGTCATTTGCGAAATCCTCAATGAGGACGGCACGCTCGCACGCGTCCCCGACCTGATCGAATACAAGCAAAAGCACGGCCTGAAAATGATCTCGATTGCCGACCTGATCGAATATCGCCACAAACGCGACCGCCTTGTAGAGCGTGTTTTGACGCGGCCCTTTGAGTCAGAATTCGGCACCTTCGACCTGCATATTTTCCGCAGTGTGCTGGATGACCGCCAGCACATCGCCCTGACGATGGGCGAGCTCAACGCCGAGCCGACGCTGGTGCGCGTCCAAAGTGAGAATTTACTAACCGATATTTTCCGCGCCAAAGCACTGGGTGGCCATCATGCGCTGACTTCTGCGATGCAACAAATCGCCGCGGCAAAACACGGCGCCCTGCTTTATATTGAGCAGCCGCAAGGCGGCGTGCGCGTGATCGAAGGCACCAATAAAACCGAAATCAAGGACGTCGGCCCCACCAAGATGGACTTCCGCGACTACGGGATTGGCGCTCAAATGCTGGTCGACCTTGGCCTGAAAAAGATCCGCTTGCTCTCAAGCACCACTCGTAAAGTCGTCGGCCTAGATGGCTACGACCTGGAAATCGTCGAGCAGGTGGCGCTGTAAAGAGACAGACGCGCGACAAGATCAACGGCCCAGCAAGCCCGACAGCTGCCCGAGCAACCCGCGACGCTCTGGTTGAGGCATACCGAACTTCGCCCGCGCCAAGGCGGCGGCCACGCGCTCATGAAGCGGCTCGTCGATTGGAATGAAATAACGCTCCACCGACCCGCCGGTGGAACAAGTCTGCTGCAAATCGGCCGCTTCCTCGGCAAACCATCTGCAGACGGCATCCAGATGATCCATCGCAGCCTCTATCCCCGCGACGACATCGGACTTCGTAGCGCGCTCGCGCACTGCTTGTTGTGCATCTGAAAGGCTCACTCCAGACCGGTGTAATAACTCGATTCGAACCGACTCCTCGAGCTCGCGAACGATCAGCCCCACTGCTTCCGGCAGATGCAGTCCCCGGCCAGACCGACGATAGGGCAAGTGCTTTATGATGCCGCCACTATCCTGTTGGGCGAGACCGTTGAGAAAGGATTTCAAATCACCACCAATGACCACATTACGGGCTAGGTTTTGGGCAAAGTGGATCGTTTGAATCAGAGTCTCGACGCCTTCGTTTTTCAACAGCGCCCGGGTATCTGCCGAGAGGTGAATCAATTCTGCAGGGTAATCCATCGGGATCTCGTGCTTGGCCAAAATACGCTCAAAAACATCATCCACTTTACTGTCGGACTCGACGGTTTCCACCATGTCGGCAAAAGGGTCATCAAATGCGAGCGTTTCCCGCAGAATATCCATCAGGAGTTGCACGCGCCGCTTCTTGCCAACGAGACCAGGGACCGAGTGTAGCGCTTCAAAATCATATTCAATGTATTTTGTCGGCGTCTCGTCGCTGCCTCGAAAGGGCCATGCAATACCGACATTCTGACCGAGCTTGGACAGCTCGATCTCGGTCAAAATCGAATTGAAGAAACGTTTGCGGAGGTGGCCCCATTCTTCTGCGGAATACTTCTCTATGTGGTCTGGGATCATGTTAACTTTTAATCGGCGCTGGCGGGGGCATTCAGAATCTCCTGAGCGACTCTGCGGTAGTCATCGCTCACGCTATCCTGCTGTCCGAGGCTACTCACGAGACACACGGGGAGTCCCAGCGTCACGGCGCGACGCACGACAATCGCGTCGCGCACTTGCGCATCAAAGATACGCGCATCCTTGGCGACCTTGCCCTGATTCTTAAATTGATTAATCCGAAACTGTAGCCGCATCTTCGGCACTTCGATATCGATATTACTCTTAATCGCGTTGAAGATCACCCCGCGGACCTCGGCAGTCGGCTGCATGCCGGCGACACGAAAGCTAGCGCAGAGATGGTGAAACTGCTGTAATTTGCCAACTAACAGAGTAAATCCGATTAGGCTGAGCGCATCGGGATTGGCTGGGACATAGATCTCACTGCTGCAAAAGATCCCGCACTGAGCGGCGTACAGAACATTGGGCGGGCAATCGAAGAGGATAAAATCGTAGTCGTCTTCAATCTCAGCCAGCTGCTGCTGAAAAATAGCAAAGGCTGGCCGACCGTCGGGCGAATCAAATTCGTGCTCCAAATCGACCAGCGCGAATGTGGTGGGCAGCACATCGAGCCCAGGCAACAAGACCGCCCCTTCGGGATCGCGGACGACATCGTGCACCACACAATCACGCAACCGACACCGCGCTGGTTCAAAAATCGTATAGAGGTGACCGGTGTCCACAGTGTTGAGCGGATTCCAACGCTCTAGGCGCATCAGCCAAATACTCGAATTCGACTGCGCGTCCAAATCAACCAATAACACCCGCTGCCCAGCTTCAGCCAAGGAGGCCGCGAGGTTCACCACCAATGATGTTTTTCCAACGCCCCCTTTATAATTGATGAAACTTAACTTCCGCGTCATTTGAAAAGTATCAGGTACTCAACACAACAAGACAACCCCACACCTGATGAATAAATGGTAAAAAAGACGCCCACATCGGCATCACCATAAATTCGCAAAAAATTGACGAACAACTACTTGCAAACATACCACAGCCCCAAACCCACAAGTCCCTCAAAATTTAAACAGAGAGCCTCATGGAGACTCGCTGGCAGCTTTTTAAGCGATGCATATGCATACTCCGCGCGCGCCGCATTGCCCGCATGCAGCACCGAGTCACACATGCACGTCACTGGATCAGTTGCGCCTGAGTCAGCACGATCCAGCACTGTCGCCCATCGGGCAATGCGATCAACCCCCA
>DOCS01000254.1:0-2843 GCA_003503355.1 Opitutia bacterium | reverse complement strand
CTCATAAAACGCTTGGGCATACGCATACGCAGGTCCCTTGCGCGCAGTGACTTCTTCCAAAATGACCACTCCAGCGCACCCCGACTCGCGTGCGGCGCGCAGCAACAATCCAAGATTACAGATGGCCAAAAGGCACAGCACGAGCGTCGCGCCAAGTAGCGCGCGCTTTTTGTAGCGACACCAACACAGCAACAGCCCCCAGAAGCCTAGGCTACAGATCACCAGCGTGGCCTGCAACCAACTCGCTGGCCACGCCAGCCAGAGGCGTCTTTCGGACGGCACATCGTTGAGGATCAATGCACGCGCCGCCCGTAAGTTGTCGCGCAGCAAAGGATCCCAAGGACGATAGACTAATGCCTGACGGTAGGCAGCAATCGAGCGCCCCAACGCCCCGGTTTTAAACCAGGCATTGCCGGCATTGTACCACGCGCGCCCCGGCCGATCGCCGGATGCCGCGACTGCTTGAAACTTGAGTGCTGCGTCGGCATACAGCGCTGCAGCGGCTTCGCTGCCGGCCGCAGCGGTCGTGGCTTGCTCAAACAAGGCTTCCGCTTGCGACCAATCCGACGCGCGTACATCACTTGATAGGGTCAGGCTAATGAGCGACACAAGCAACGCACTCTTGCCGATCAGGTGTAGCACGCGCTGAGCGATGCCATTTAAATCTCGGCGCGCTCCCTCAGGATGTTGGGGATCAAATTCATGCGCATCAGCTGCCGTATGCAAAGCCACGATCGCCTCAATATCGTCTGGCGCCGCGCCGATCGATTGCAGCGCAGCACGTGAATCGCGCCCCGTCCACGCACGCTGGTCCGAACCGAAACAGACGGCCAGAAAGTGCAACAACGCCGACCACTTGTCAGCGTGGTTTTCCGGCAACCGTTGGAAGGCAGCAAACGCCTCGACGCGGGCACGGTACTGAGCATCCCGCGCACGCCGACGACGCTCGCGCACATAGGGTAAACAGACCACAAAGGCCAGCGGTCCGAGTAACACCCCAAACCAGAACCAAGATGCCAGTAGCACTACGAATTGATTAAATAAATCGTTCATCACATTTGCCTCCAAATTATGCCAGACCCCTTCCGGCTGTTCAACCAAGCTCACTTGTGTGCCCGCATAAGCACTCAACTGCATGAAATTCTGCCCCGCCTCACTCGGCGCGACCTCAAGTGCCACCGGCTCGGTCGACAGCATCACATACGCACCGGCCTCGGGATCGAACACTTGTACCTGCAATGCGGGAAACGCGGCCACATCGGCGCTCAACGCTCGCACGCGCGTGCGAAAGGTCGTCCCCTCCGCGTGCCACAGGCGATCGAGTTGATCGTCGATTAAAAAGCGCCCGCGTAGGCCGCGCTGACGGCTGAGCTGAGGAAAGGCAAGCATGCCATGCGGCGCGTCCGCACACAGCTTTACCTCGAGCTGGATTAATTCGCCGACAGTTACCTGCGACGGCGTGACCGTCACGTCAAAATCAATGGGTGCAAACAAACCGCTAAACCCCTCCTGACGCCCGGCAGCGGGCAACGGCACAACCTCGATTTCGATCGCCTCTGACTCGACGTACAAGCGCTCATAGCGCTCTTCCGCATTTTCCGCAGCAAACAGGTCATTGTTAAAATGCGCCGCATACTGGCCAAAACTACGAGCCTTGCCCAATCGATGCGCACACTGCAAGCGTGTCGCGGGTAACACGTACACTCCCGGCTGGCTCAGCCGCAGATAGATCGGTAGCTCCACGGTGCCAAGGGCCTTGGCAGCGCCCTTGGATAAAGCGCGCTTGGCTATCACCCGACGCCCGCCGATCGGCAGCCCCATTTGCTGCTTCTCCGGCACGGTGGTGCGCGGAATCACCACTTCGACATCGGGGTCGTTAAAGAACTCAGGATTGTAATGGAGTGCGTGCAAGCGCCCCGCCTCCAAATCGCACGTCCAGCTCAAATCAAGCCGCAGCGGCTCACCGACATACACCCGCCGCTTAGCAGGCTTAAGGCTGACTGCCATCGCCTCGGAGCGCACCGCGGTGCCCACCAATATTTGCTGTGGGACCGAACGATACACGACTTCCTCTGCAACAAAGTCCAACGAGGGAAACGTCACCACGCCCGTCTCGCGCAATACAAAACGCACAATCGCAGCGGACTTCCCCTGCTTCGAATCGGGCGTCGGGCGCACGTCGACATCCATCAAGCTGAGGCCACTCAGCCCATGCGGCAACGACTCGGGCGGCTCGACCACATGCGCAAAATGAATCACCGCAGTACCGACACGATCGGTAAACCAGCTCTGGTTGACCATTTCAACCGGCACTGAAATCAGCTCCGGCTCGGCGTTCTCGAGGGCCGTCATCGCCCCATCGTCCGCCGCACTCGCCGTCTCGGCGACAACGCCTTGGGCGCCAAGCGAGCCTAGCAATAAGCAGAAGAGGATCCAAACAGGCGCGCGCATCAATAATCCTTCTCCACTTTAGCGGCATTGGCGCTCGCACGTTGTTGTTGGCGAAATTGTAAATTCCCCTGCTCTTCCATCAGAATGTCCTCAACCGAATAGTTCGGCAGTGGCAGCGCCTGCATCTCACCGCCGGCCGAAAAATCGCCCTCCATCGGCAGCGAGCTCATCGTACTGTCACTCATTTCGTCGGCATAGTCATACTCGTCCGCGTCTTCCATTTCAGTCAAATCCTCGCCTTCTGAATCGTCCGACGCGCTATTTCCCAGCAAATTTAAGATCTCTTCAATCAATTGTTCCGCCACACCCTGCTGTCCACGTCCGGCTGGCCAGGTACTCCAATTCGCTAGCAACGGCCCAGCCTGCGCCATCGTGACAGGCACCTTGGCCAT